>CAYYNG010000087.1:0-7256 GCA_964472435.1 uncultured Hyphomonadaceae bacterium
GGGTTGAGAACAGATTGTCAGCGCCCCGGCCCGAAAGCGGATTCATGATGTAGAGATGGGCGAGCGCGGGGTTGCGTTCCGCACGCTGATTCACGGTCGAGCGAACGCCGCGATCGATCTTCTCCAGCGCGGAGGCGAGCCACATCGGATTGCCGCAGATCTCGGCCCCGATCCGATCGGCCTCGTATTCCCGCGACCGGCTGATCGCCATTTGCACGAGACCCGCCGCCATCGGTGCGAAAATCATGACCAACAGGCCCGACAACAGCCCGCCTCGCTCGCGGTTGCTGAAGAACAGGGCGAAATTGGCGAGCATGCCGATCGCGCCGGCGATCGTCGCCGTCACCGTCATCGTCAGGGTGTCGCGGTTCCGGATGTGCGCCAATTCATGCGCCATCACCCCCGCCACCTCCTCCCGCGACAGCATCGACAAAAGGCCCGTGGTGGCGGCCACCGCGGCGTGATGCGGATCGCGACCGGTGGCGAACGCGTTGGGCTGCGGCGTGTCGATGACATAGACTTTGGGCGGAGGCATGCCGGCGCGATCGGCGAGCCGGGCGGTATCGGCTGCAAAGGCGCGGAGCACGGGCGAGCGCTCGGCTTCATCCACCTCCCGCGCATTGTGCATGCGGAGCACGATCTTGTCGGCGTTCCAATAAGAAAAGGCGTTCATCGCAAGCGCGACGACGAAAGCGATGACGAGGCCCCCCGTTCCGCCGACGAAGTAGCCGACGGTCATGAAAAGCGCGGTCAGCGCCGCCAGAAGAGTGAACGTTTTCGCCATGCCCATGGCCGGGCGGTCCCTTTGCTTTCTGTGCCGGAGGCCGCGTTTGGTCGCCGGCTTCGCCAATATATATGTCTATTCAATCGCGATACGGGAGTCCCGCATGTCAGGAGAAAACGCGCCAGAGGAGAAACGCCTCACGCCCGAGGCGAAGCGCGCGCTCGCCGAGGCTGAAGCGCGACGCAAGGCGCGCGAAGCAGAGAAAACCGATGACGACCCCGTTGAGCAAGGCGGCCCCAAAGGCGTGGAGCCCACGCGCTACGGCGACTGGGAGCGCAAAGGCATCGCCTACGATTTCTAGATCGCGCCGTGCTGGATCAAAGTCTCGGCGCTGGCGATGATCGCTTCCCGGGCCGGCCGCGCCGTCCAATCCAGTACCGTATTCGCCTTTTCAGTGGTGATGTAACGCTGCTTGCCGAGTTCGGGAACGATCTGCTTGACCACCGGATTGACGTTCGAAAGGAGCTTCACCAGGGCGTCGGGCAGTTTGCCCTTCGGTAGTTTCTTCGCATAGGCGGGAAACTCCGCGCGTAGGACGTCCGCGACGTCGGAGAACCACAAAAACGCCTCGGCGACGGCGAAGCGCTGGCCCGCCGCCTGGGGCGTCGACATGGCGCGGACATGGGCGTCGGCGACGTCCCGCACATCCACGATCTGAAATCCGACATTCGGGGTCGCCGGCAATTTCCCGCCCAAGAGCTGGGTTACGATTTCGACGGACGCTGAGAAATCCCGACCCATTACGGGCCCAAGCACCGCTGTCGGATTGATGGTGACCAGTTCAAGGCCCTCGCCCTCTGACTGGATAAAGTCCCATGCGGCCCGCTCGGCGATGGTTTTCGAACGCGTATAGGCGGTGTTGTCTCGAAGATTGTCGGGGTTCGACCAATGCTCTTCGGTCAACACCTCCGGCCGCGCCTTGCCCCAGCCATAGGCGATGGCCGCCGACGACGACGTCATCACAACCCGTTTGACGGCGCCGACTTTCGCCGCGCGCAGCACTCTCAGCGCACCGTCGCGGGCCGGTCGGATCAGCTCGTCAGGATCTTTCGGCAGAACGGGCGGGATGGGCGATGCGATGTGTTGGACGTAATCGCAGCCCGAAGCGGCGCCCGACCACCCCTCGTCCCGCGACAGATCCGCTTGGATGAAATCAATATCGATCCGTCGCCCGGCATAAGCGCTCAGCGTCTCGTTTAACGCCTCGCCGGCGGCCGCCGAGCGGACCGTGCCGCAGACCGTATGGCCCGCGTTCAAGAGCGCTATAATCGTGTGGCCGGCGATGAAACCCGTCGCCCCTGTGACCAATACATGCGCCATCTCCGCCCGCCTCCCACGCCTGGCCCCAACTTTCTCTAGCCGACGCGCCGCCCCAGGCAAGCGCGGCTCTAAACGAGTTGCATTGCGATCATGCTCTCTGCGGTTGCAAGGGCGGCTTTGCGAGCGGCCCGCGGCCGCCAGGCTAGAACCGTCTCCGCCTTCCGCGACGACGCAACGCGTTTCTTTCCAAGTTCGTGGCGGATTTGGCCCAGCACGGGATTGAAGGGCGCGAGCCCGCGCACCAACCAGCTTGGCAGACGGCCGGTCGGGATCCGATCCGCATAATCCGGCAACGCCTCGCGAAGATACGCAGCCAATTCGGGAAACCAGAGGAAGTCCGATGCGGCGATGAACCGCTCGCCCGTGGCGGCTGGATCGGTCATCGCACGAATGTGGAGGTCGGCGACATCGCGGACGTCGACCAACTGAAATCCCAGATCGGGCACGGCCGGCACTCGGCCGCCGAGCAATTGCGCGACGGTCTCGATCGAGGCCGAGTAGTCCGCGCCCATGACCGGGCCGACCACGGCGACCGGATGGATGGTCGAGAGCGCCAGGCCCGCCTCCTCGGCGAACGCCCATGCGGCGCGCTCGGCCAAGATCTTGGAGCGGGTGTAGGCCGTGTTGTCCGAGCGCACGTCGGGATCGGACCAATCGTTTTCGGTGAACACAGCGGGGAGGGCGCTGACGACCCCATAGGCGATTGTGGCGATGGACGATGTCATGACCACGCGCCGCGCGCCGGCCGCTTTCGCAGCGCGCAGGACGCGCAAAGTCCCCTCCCTCGCCGCCGGGACCAAGGCGTCGGGATCTCTCGGCAACTTCACCGGAAGGGGCGAGGCGACATGGTGGACGAAATCGCAGCCGTCGGCCGCCGCCCGCCAACCGTGATCCGAGGCGAGGTCGGCCGGGACGATCTCGAGCGCCGCCGGCCGGCCCGACGAGGCGCGCAAACCCTCGCGCACGCGCTTTGCCTTCTCAGGGTTCCGCGCCGTCCCGCGAACGGTATGCCCGGCGTCGATCAGCGACGCGGCGAGGCGGCTTGCGATGAACCCGGTGACGCCTGTGACAAGGACACGCGCCATCGCTCAAGCGCCGGCGGCCGGGCGGGGCAGAGCCCGCCGCTCGCGCCAGGTGATGTAAAGCGTCGCCGCCACGATCACCGCGGCGCCGGACCAGACGCTTAAGCCCGGCAGCACCCGGAACACCGCCCAGTCGGCCGCCGCCGTCATCGGCAGACGAAGGTAGTCCATCGGCGAAAGGAAGGACGCATCTCCAATCGACATTGCCGTGATATAGCAATACTGCGCGGCGAGTCCTGAGACCGCCATGGCGAAAACGATCCCCCAATCATGGAGATCCGGCCATGCCGCGGCCGAAAACGCGAAAGGCGCGAGCAGCAAAGACGAAAGGAGATTGGCCCATAAGAGCAGCGTGAGGGGCGTGTGCGTGGCGCTGAGGGTTTTGACCAATATGATCGCGCCGGCGAAGGCGAGCGCGCTGAACAAAGCGAGGGCCGTGCCAAGATCGACGCCGCCGTCGGGGCGGACCATGATCAACACGCCGAGAAAGCCCACGCCGGTGGCCGTCCAGCGGTGCCCGCCCACCCGCTCTCTAAGCACGACCGCAGCGAGCACGGTGACGAAGAGGGTGCGGGAGAACGAGATCGCGTTGAATTGAGAAAGGGGCAGATCGAACTGCGCGGAGACGGCGTAGAGGCTGGCGATAAAGCCGAGCGTGCCGAAAATGCTGCGCAGAAAGACGAGACCGAATCGGTTGGTTTCAAAGATCGACTGGCCGCGGCGAAGGATGATCGGCAGCGTGAACCCAAGGGCGATAATGGCGCGACTGAACGCTAGAAACCCAGGATCGTAGGTCTCCGACAAGAGCTTGGCGAGCGCAAGATAGACCGTGAACCCCAACCCGGACGCAATCATCCAAATCGCGCCGCGCAAGTTTCCGCTGAGGCGATTCATGCTATCTTTAGTAGCACAGCATTTGCATCGCCGCCCGGATGACGACCTATTTCAGCAGTGAAGAGATCGACGAAATCGATCGTTTGTGGCGCGCGCGACCAAAGGGTCATGTGTGGTCGGGATGGGCCGCGATCGGCGCGCCCGCAAATGAAGTCCTGATCTTTCGCAACCGATCGCACTGGCGGCGATTTCCCCTCGTTAAGCGCATGGGGGTGTATGCGCTGCTCGACGAGGGGGGGCAAGCGGTCGTCCAGGCCCCGAGTCTCGACCGGCTGATCGACGGCGTGGCCGCAATCCCTGGCGTCGGTGAAGGGCGCGTTAATCGGATGAGCCTGACTTAAGCGCGGCGGCCATTTGTTCGGCCTGCTCGGGCGTCACGCCCAGCGCATCCAAAATCGGCCCGGCGTCGGTTTCCCGCCAAGCGTGAGTGGGGCCTACAGTGATCCCGCCATCGACGAGAAATTCGCCACCCGTAATAAACTCGGCGGCGTCCGAGGCGAGGAAGGCGGCCATCTCTGCGATGTCCGAGCCTTTGCCGACCCGGCCGATCGGTTGCATAGCGCCACCGTTCTGGGCGAGCATTTCGGCCATCTGGTCGGCCGTCGCCCGCGGCAGGCCCATGGACGCGCCGAAAATGGACGTCGCAATGAAGCCCGGCAGGATCGCGTTCACCCGAATTTTGTATTTTGCGAGTTCGGCGGCGGCGAGTTTTGAGAAGTGGGCGACGCCCTTTTTGGCCACCGAATAGGTGATCGGCGCGTAGCCGGCGCAGACCGCTGAAACCGAGGACGTGTTGATCACAACACCGCCGCCGCGGGCCTTGAAATGTGGAACCGCCAGGTGCGTGCCGGCGAAGACCGATCGAAGCAAAAGCTTGATCGTGGCGTCGAAGCCGTCGAGGTCGAGGTCTTCAACGCCCGTGGGCGTGCCGCCATGCCCGGCATTGTTAAAGAGAATGTCGAGACCGCCGAACGCGTCGACGCACAGCTGAAGGACGGCCGCGATCTGGTCCGGTTCGGTGACGTCGCAATGGATGTATCGCACGGCCTCCTCGCCGAACCGGGCGACGAGCGCCTCGCCCTTGTCGTCCTGAATGTCAGCCGCCACGACCCGCGCCCCCGCCGCGACGAAGGTCTCGACCGTCGCCAAGCCTATGCCGCTGGCGGCGCCCGTGACGACTGCGGCTTTTTCATTAAGCTCAGCCATGTACCGGTCCCTCCCTATTCGGCGGACAGCTTTCCGAGCCGGGGGGCCGTGTCAACGCGTCAATCGCCCGAAGCCGCCTCGACGACCTCCGCCAACGCCCGAGCGGCGGCCGCGCCGACGGCGGCATCCTCGGCCTCCACCATGATCCGCACAAGCGGCTCGGTCCCCGATTTCCGAACGACCACCCGGCCGGAGGCGCCGAGCTTCGCCTCGGTGTCGGCGATCGCCGCCTGCACGTCCTCGGCGGCGAGCGGGTCGCCGCCGCCATAGCGCACATTCACCAGGGTCTGGGGCGCCGGTTCAAACACCGCACCGGCCGTTGAAAGCGGCTGTTCCGCATCGATCGCGACGGCGAGGGCCTGCAGCGCCGCCATCAGTCCGTCGCCGGTCGGGGCGAGATCCGACATCACGATATGGCCCGAGGGTTCGCCGCCGAGATTATAGCCGCCCGCCCGCATCTTCGCCGCGACATGCCGGTCCCCGACGGCTGTGCGCTCCAGCGTCAGGCCCGAAGCGGCGAGGTGGCGCTCGAACCCCAGATTGGTCATGATCGTGCCGACAACGCCGCCGCCAGCGAGCTTGCCGCGCTCGACCCAAGACCTGCAGATCATGGCGAGCATCTGGTCTCCGCCGATTTCGCGGCCGTCCTCGTCGACCAACACGCCGCGATCGCCGTCGCCATCGAGCGCGATGCCCGCGTCGGCTTTATGGTTGCGAACCGCCTCGGATAGCGCGGACGTGTCCGTCGAGCCGAAGCCGGCATTGATATTGAAGCCATTCGGCTCCGTTCCGAGCCGGATCGTGTCCGCCCCGAGCTCCGCCAGGATGGTGGGCGCGATGACGTGGCCTGCGCCGTGGGCGCAATCGATCACGATCCGTAGACCGGACAAATCGAAGCCCCGTGGCAAGGAAGCGAGCGCCGCCTCGAAATAAAGGTTCTTGGCCCCGAAATAGGGGCCGACAGTCCCAACCTTCTCGGGCGTCGCCAGGGGCGCGTCGAAGGCGTCGTCGATCAACGCCTCAAGCTCCGTGATCATCGGATCGGGCAGCTTGTGTCCGCTTGGGTCGAAGACCTTCATCCCATTGTCGCCGGCGGAATTGTGGGACGCGGTGACCATCACCCCGACCTGGGCCCGGGCGTCCCGCGCCAGGCGCGCCACCGCAGGGGTCGGCAGCACGCCGACCAGACGAACATCCATGCCGGCGGCCGTGAAGCCGGCGACCAGCGCCGCCTCCAGCATCGCGCCGGAGCGCCGGGTGTCCCGGCCGATCACGGCGAGGCCGCCTTCACGGCCGCTCTGGGGAAAAAGGCGCGCGGCCGCCAGGCCCAGCCGCAAAGCGAAATCGGGCGTAACGGGCGGCGCGTTCACCCGGCCGCGAACGCCATCTGTGCCGAAATACTTGAAGTTCACGCGCGCTCCGCCTCCAATGGACGGGGGGCGACCCCGCCATAGACGATGAAATGCGGATTGTCGTAGCCCCGCTCGCGCTTGCCATAGAGAAGCGGCGAGCCGTCGGCGAGCAAAACGCGGGCGCCGGCGGCTTCAGCCACAGCTTGCCCGGCGGCGGTGTCCCATTCCATGGTTCGTCCCATGCGGGGATAAAGATCCGCTTCGCCGGCGGCGACCAAGCAGAACTTTAACGACGAGCCCGCCGAGATGATCTCCGCCACCGGATAGGCGCCGAGAAACGCGTCGGTCTCCGCCGTGCGGTGGGACTTCGACGCGATCGCCACCAAGCCCGCCTCTGGTGCGTTCCGAATGGCGAGGGGGCGCCGCGCCGCGGCCTCGGGCGGCGCATCGCCTGGCGCAGCCTCCGCTTGCCACGCCGCGCCCGGGCCCTCGGCGACGAATAAGCGCCGGAGCGCCGGCGCGTAGACAACGCCCATGACGGGCCGGCCATGCTCGATGATCGCGATGTTCACGGTGAACTCGCCGCGCTTGTTGACGAACTCCTTCGTGCCGTCGAGC
>CAYYNG010000088.1:0-7144 GCA_964472435.1 uncultured Hyphomonadaceae bacterium
TGAATGCCATTCAAGCGCTCTCCCAACTGAGCTATGGCCCCGGGTTGGCGGACCTTAAACGGGGCCAATCGAGATCGCCGCTCTTAAGGCGGCCAGGCCCTGCGATCAAGTCTTTATCTCATCCTCGCCGCCGTCTTCGATGTCGCCGTCGGCCAGGTCGTCGATATCGCCATCGTCCGCGACATCGACATCGAAGTCATCGTCGTCGTCGTCGATCAGAACGCTGTCGTCGTCGTCATCGACGCCGTCTTCGCTAAAGCCGGCCGGCACCGCCCCAGGGGTTGCGTCATCGTCTTCTTCGTCGCTGTCGCCCGCAGCCGGCTCAAGAGCGGCGTCGGCGTCAAGTTCCAGTTCTTCGGCGTCGTCGGCATCGTCGTCGTCATCGTCTTTGGCGACGACTTCGTCGGCTACGTCTTCGTCGTCTTCGTCTTCCTCGTCGTCCTCCAGGGGCGGGGGCGGCGCCTTGGCGGCGGTTTTGCGGGCTTTTACCAAGTTGGCGTCGGGGTTGAATTCCGTTCCGCATTTCGGACAGAGCGCGGGTCGACGCGTGAGATCGTAAAATTTCGCTCCACAATTCGGGCAGATCTGTTTTTCGCCCAGCGCCGCTTTGTCCACGCGATTCTCTCCCAGCCTTATCGTATCCGAATTTCGGCGGGCGCTTGCCATGTTCCCTAGGCGCTGTCAAAGCCATTTCTGTACAAAGAGAAAATTCGGAGTTCTTCGGTGACGCGAGCCGTGTCCCATCCCGTTCGGGCGATCCGCGGTCTCGTCCGGCCCCCCGGCGACAAATCGTGTTCGCACCGCGCACTGATTTTCGGCGCCTTGGCGAACGGGGCCTCGACGGCCGCAGGTCTTCTGGAGGGCGACGATATCCTTCGGACGGTTGCGGTCCTGCGCTTGCTCGGCGCTGATATTTGTCGCGAAGCGCCCGGTCGGTGGCGCGTTGTCGGTTCCGGAACGCTATCGCAGCCGGCTTCTCCGCTGGATTTCGGTAATTCCGGCACCGGGGTTCGGCTGATGATGGGCGCGCTGGCGGGGTACGACGTCCGGGCGGAGCTGCGAGGCGACGCCAGCCTGAGCGGCCGGCCGATGGGCCGCGTGTTGACGCCTTTGAAGGAGATGGGCGTTACGGTGGAGGGCGGCGTCGATGGCAAGCTTCCCCTTACGCTGCTTGGATCGACAGATCTTTGCGGCATCGACTACGCCCCCCCCCAGGCGAGCGCCCAGGTTAAATCCGCCGTGCTGCTCGCCGGCCTCCGCGCGCAGGGCGAAACCATCATTCGCGAAGCCACGCCGACGCGGGACCACACCGAGCGGATGCTTCGGGGGTTTGGCGCAGATGTCCGCGTGTCGCGGGATGAGGAGGGGCGCCGAGCGATCTCTGTTACGGGCGGTCAAAGCCTGAGCGCGATGGACGCCGCCATTCCCGGCGACCCGTCGTCCGCCGCTTTTTTGGCGGCCGCGGCGGCGATCTCGCCGGCGGGCGAAGTTCTTCTGGAAGGGGTGATGTCGAACGATACGCGGGATGGGTTCTTCCAGATGGCGCAGTCGATGGGCGCGGAGCTCGGCGCTGAACCGATCGATGATGCGGCCGGCGAGCGCCGCATCGATCTATCCGTCGCCTCCGGTAGTCTGCAGGGGCGCGCCGTGCCAGGCCGCCTTGTCCCGGCCATGATCGACGAGTTTCCCATTCTCGCTGTCATGGCCGCCTTCGCCACGGGCGAGACAGTGGTGGCCGGCGCCGAGGAGTTGCGAGTTAAGGAAAGCGATCGGATCCAGGCGATCGTCGACATGCTGCGCGCGAACGGGGTCGACGCCGACGAGCGGCCGGACGGCTTCGTCGTCGAGGGCTGCGGCGGGCCGCCGCCGGGCGGGGGAGAGATCGAAGCCCGGCGCGACCACCGGATCGCCATGAGCGCCTTGGTCTTGGGGACGGCGGCGCAGGCGCCCGTTTCCGTGGACGACACGTCCATGATCGCAACGAGCTATCCGGCCTTTTTCGATGACATGGCGGCGCTCGGCGCGGATATCCGGACGGCCTGACGAGATGATCATTGCGATCGACGGCACCGTCGCAGCGGGCAAGGGGACATTGGCCCGCCGACTGTCTGCGATCTACGGCCTGCCGCACATGGACACCGGCCGGCTCTATCGCGCGACCGGGCTCGCCGCGATGTCGGCCGGGGTCGATTTGGACGATGCGGACGGCGTTGCGAAACTCGCCTTGAAGCTTGATCCGCTCGCCTATTCGGAGGTCGATCTCCGCTCTGCGGACGCCGGCCAAGCGGCGTCAAAAGTCGCCGTTCATCCCGAGGTGAGATCGGCGCTGCTCGACCTTCAGCGCGCCTTCGCAGGCCAGCCCGGCGGCGCGGTGCTCGATGGTCGCGATATCGGCACCGTCGTCTGTCCCGATGCAGACGTAAAGCTATGGGTCCACGCGTCGATCGAAGCGCGGGCGGAACGCCGGGTCGCGGAGCTCGCAGCGAATGGCGAGCGGATCTCCGTCGAGGATATGATCGCCCAGCTGGCCGAGCGCGACGCGCGGGATCGGTCCCGGCGGGACGCTCCTGCGAGACCCGCCGACGACGCGGTCTTGATCGACACCACCGATCTCAGTATAGACGCGGCTGTGGATAAGGCGCGGGCGGCGATTGAAGCTGTCTTGGCCAGCAAGTCCGCCGCTTCTAGGCCGCCGAGTGCGACCTAAAAACCAAAGAGCGGGGCCCGCGCCGAAATCTTGACTAACAGACCGGCCTTCAACGGGCGGGCCAACTGCATGTTGGTTCGGCCCTTGACGGCTATTGGAGCCCAAATGACTGAATTAGAAACCCTCAACCCCACCACCGACGATTTCGCCGCGATGTTTGAAGGCAGCCCCGCCGCGGGCGCGATGACTGAAGGCAAGGTCGTCCCAGCAACGGTGATCGCCGTTGAAAACGACGTCGTGATCGTCGATGTCGGCCTCAAGACCGAAGGCCGCCTGCCGTTGAAAGAGTTCTCCGGCGACGAAACGCCGCCTGAGTCCGGCGCGATCGTGGAGGTGTACCTCGACCGGATCGAGAACGCTCTCGGAGACGCGGTTCTCTCCCGCGATAAAGCCCGCCGCGAGGAAAGCTGGATCCGCCTCGAGGATAAGTTCAACTCCGACGAGCCCGTGAACGGCGCAATCGTCGGCCGCGTGAAAGGCGGCTTCACGGTCGATCTCGGCGGGGTGAATGCGTTTCTCCCGGGGAGCCAGGTCGACATCCGCCCCGTGCGGGATGTCGGTCCCCTGATGGGGCAGCAGCAGCCTTTCGCCATCCTGAAAATGGATCGCCCGCGGGGCAATGTCGTGGTCTCTCGCCGTGCGATCTTGGAAGAGAGCCGCGCCGAACAGCGCGCCGAGATCGTCGGCAATATGAAGGAAGGCGACGTCCGCGACGGCGTCGTGAAGAACATCACCGATTATGGCGCCTTCGTCGACTTGGGCGGCATCGACGGCCTCCTTCATGTAACGGACATGTCCTGGAAGCGGGTCAACCACCCGAGCCAGGTGGTCGAGGTCGGTCAGACCGTGAAGGTCCAGGTTATCAAGATCAATCCCGACACCCAGCGCATCTCCCTGGGCATGAAGCAACTCGAGGAGGATCCCTGGGAAAGCGTCGCTTCGAAATATCTCGTCGGCACGCGCCTCAACGGAACAGTGACCAACATCACCGACTATGGGGCGTTCGTTGAGCTCGAAGACGGCGTCGAGGGCCTGATCCACGTCTCGGAAATGAGCTGGACGAAAAAGAACTTCCACCCTGGGAAGATCGTTGCGACGTCGCAGGAAGTCGATGTCGAGGTATTGGACGTCGACTCTGAAAAACGGCGGATCTCGCTCGGCCTCAAACAGACCCAGGATAATCCGTGGTCGGCCTTCATCGCCGAGAACCCTGTCGGCTCCGAGGTCGAGGGCGAAGTGCGCGGGATCACCGAGTTCGGAATGTTCATCGGCCTCGGCCCGGATCTCGACGGCATGGTCCACATCAACGACATCGCTTGGGACAAGTCCGGCGAAGAGGCGATCCAAGCCTATAGTCGCGGCGATATGGTTCGCGCCAAAGTGCTCGATGTCGACATCGAGAAGGAGCGGATCTCGCTCGGCGTCAAACAGCTGGACGGCGACCCGCTCAGCGACGGCGAGCTGTCGCGCGGCGCCATCGTCACCTGCACCGTAACAGAAGTCGCCTCCGGCGGGATCGAAGTCGAGGCCGGGAACCAGGGGATGAAATCCTTCATCCGGCGCTCAGACCTTTCTCGCGACCGGTCCGAACAGCGGCCCGAGCGATTTGCGGTTGGCGATAAGGTCGATGCGAAGGTCACCAATATCGATCGGCAGACCCGCCGGGTGACGCTCTCGATCAAAGCGATGGAGATCGCCGAGGAGCAGGAAGCCGTGGCGCAGTACGGCTCAGCCGACAGCGGCGCGTCGCTCGGCGACATTCTGGGCGCAGCCCTTGCGTCCTCGGACGACGCAAACGACGACAAGACTTAAGGTCTGTCGCGGGCGCCGCTTCGGCGCCGGTCCTCGATTGTTGCGGCGGAAGCTCTGGCTTTCGCCGCATTTTCGTTTTAAGATCAGTGACATGCTTAGATCCGAACTCGTCACCAAACTGGCTGAAGATCATCCGCATCTTCGCCATGAGGACGTGGAGCGGATCGTCGACGTCATTCTCGATGAGATCAGTTTGGCGCTCGAGCGGGGCGACCGGGTCGAGTTACGCGGCTTTGGAGCCTTTTCGGTTCGAAAGCGCGATGGTCGAAAAGGCCGGAATCCCAGGACTGGGGAGACGGTGGAGGTCCCGGCGAAAACGGTGCCGTTCTTCAAGGCCGGCAAAGAGCTGCGCAGCCGGGTCAATGGCGGCGTCGATCCGGAAGCGCGTTGATCTACGCAACAGCTTGACCGCGGCTGCGAATAAATCGAAATCCCCTGCACGGGCGACTTGAGGTCGCTTAGCAGAGGGGCATCAGAATGTTTCAGGAATTTAAAGACTTCGCAATGAAGGGAAATCTCGTCGATTTGGCGGTGGGATTTATTCTTGGCGGCGCGTTCGCGACGGTCGTGAAGTCTCTCGTCAATGATGTGTTGATGCCGCCGATCGGCCTGGCCATGGGCGGGGTCGATTTTTCAAACCTCGCAATCACGCTGAAAGCGGCGACCGACGATACCGAAGCGGTCGCAATCAATTATGGGCTGTTCATCAACGAGATCATCGCCTTCGTCATCGTCGCACTGGCGATGTTCTTCATTGTGAAAGCGATGAACGCGGCCAAGCGGGCTGAGGAAGAAGCTCCGGCCGAACCGGAAGCGCCGCCGGCTCAAGAAGTCCTACTGACAGAAATTCGTGATCTGTTAGCGAAATCGAGCTAGTATCTGATTCAGTAGAGTGAAGTGTAGAGTGAGAGAGGGCGGCTCAAGCGGGCCGCCCTTTTCTTTTCAAGGCTCTAGCCCTAATCAATCGTAATCCGTAACCCGATCGAGCACGATGGTGTAGGCTGCGCTGGCTAGGGGTGATTCGGCGGTTTCCGTGCGAAGCTCCCCCTCGACCCAAACGGCTTGCGCAAGATCTCGCAGCTTGATCGGCGTCTCAGATCTCACAAAAATCGTTTGGTTCGGCGGCGGCGGCGGGGCGTGGAGGCAGGCGCCGAAATACGGCACCAGCAGAAACTCGCTGATTTCGGCGTCGGAGCCGTATTCAAAGGGCACCGTATATCCCGGGATCCGGACCGTTTGGCCGGCAAGCTCCGGCACGGTGTTGAATGTGCCGATCTGGATGGCTTGGTCGGCGCTCGAGCCCTCTTCCACGCCGCCGCCGCCGTAGAGCAGAATGATTTGCTGCTGATAGAGCTCCGTAAGCCGTTCCTCCTCGCCCTCCGGCATCAGCTCTTCCCAACCGATCTCTTGGACCTTCGATAGACCCGCGGGCGCCGCCGCGGCCGCCCGATCCTCGGAAACCGCCGGTGCACAGGCCGCAAGACAGGCGGCGACCGCCGCGAATTGGAGATACGAAGCCATTCCTACCCTCAGAGCCGGATCGACAGACCATCTGAAAGCGATCGCCGATATCCCAATATGGCCGGTAAGAGGCTCGCGACCAAGGCCGCCGCTGTCACTCCCGCGATCGTGAAGAGTTCGGTCAGCCCCGGGCCGACTGCGCCGAGGGCGAGGCCGTAGCGGTCAATGAGCCAGGGTTGGAGAAGCGCGAAGCCGATATTCGCCAGCAGGCCCCCTGCAACGGCCCCGGCGAGGGCGAGCGCGCCGGCCTCGATCATGAACAAAGCCCCCACCATCCAAGGCCGGGCGCCCGTCGCGCGCAGGATCGCCATTTCTCGGCGCCGCTCGTTCATACTTGTGAGGATGACGGTGATGATGGAGACGAGGCCGATGGCGATCACGAACAGGGAGACGGCCAGCAGCGCTCGCTCGGCGACGCCGGTCACCTGCCAGAGTTGACGCAGCGCCTGGCCAGGAATGATCGCCAACAGGGGTTCGTTCGCGTCAGTGTCGATGTCGCGCTTCGTGCGCAGTATGGTGGTCCGGTCGGCGAGCCCGATGAAAACAGCCGTGACGTCCCGCGGCGTGAGGTCGAATGTCCGAAGCTGTTCATTGGTGATGCTGTCGGCGAGCGGGTTGCGCGCCCCGCTCTCCCAGCCGACGTGGATCGCCGTCATCGCCTCCAGGCTGATATAGATCGACCGGTCAGCGGGCGTCCCTGTGCGCTGCAACACGCCGGCGACGTGGAAGTGCCGGTGCTCGTGGTCGCTCAGCCCCGCCTCGCCGAGGCCATGGGTCAACTCGAGCTCGTCGCCGAGCGTATAGCCCAAAGCGTCGGCCACATCGGCGCCGAGCACGGCGTCGAAAAGGTCCTCGTAGAAGTGGCCATCGACAAGCGCCGGGCCGTCTCGAAAGCGGTCATCGAAGAAGTCCGCGGGCGCGCCGACGACGCGGAAGCCGCGATGGCTGTCGCCAAGGGATATCGGGATCGCCCAAGCGACATCGGGCCGGTCGGCGACGGCCTCATAGGCTTCCCAGGAGATATTGGCGTTGGCGTCCCCGATGCCGAAGACCGAATAAAGCAGAAGGTTGATCGGCACCGAGCGCGCGCCGACGATCAGGTCC
>CAYYNG010000089.1:0-7095 GCA_964472435.1 uncultured Hyphomonadaceae bacterium
CACCGCGCGCAGGGTCGCCGGGACCCCGAAGATCAAGGCGTAGAGGATGATGGCGACGGCGAAGATGACCCCGGCCTGGAACCCTCCGCCCGGGCCGTAATCGCCGTGAAACTGCACATAGAAGGCGTAGAGCGCGATGATCGGGATCAGGAGTTTCGAAACAACGCGCAGGATGACGTGATGATCGGTGTTCATTCCCCGTCCTCCTTGCGCCGAGGCGAAGCCAGGGCGCGTTCGCCGAAGCCGAGGAGCAGCGCGACGGCGACGCCGGCGGCGAAGATCACCGCCGTTTCGCCCAAAGTGTCGAAGCCGCGATAGCTGGCCAGAACCGCGGTGACGACATTGGGTACGCCTGTATCGTCATAGGTTCGCTCGAGATACGCGCCGCCGACATGGGTGATCGCCGGCGCCGCGGGGTCGCCCAGGGCCGGCAAGTCGAACGTCGCGTAGATCAAAACGGCGCCGGTGACCGACACGATCAGAAACGGCGCGATCTTGGAGTTTTTCCGATCGGCCTTCGCCGTCCGCACGGTGAGCAGCATGGCGCCGAGCAGCAGCGCCGTGGAGATGCCGGCGCCCACCGCCGCCTCGGTGAAGGCGACGTCCACGGCGTCCATGTCGACGAACCACGCCGCGGATACGAGGGAATACACCCCCGCCAGCATGACGATCGCAAAGAGGCTGCGCATGCGGGCGATCGCGAAGGCGATGACAAACAGCATGTTCAGAAGCGCCGCATTGATCAGCGCGATCCCCAGGGACCCGTCGGTCATCATCGCGTCTCGCCCTCCTCTTCCTTCGCGCTGGCGCGGGTCCATGGCTGCAGGCCCGCGGTGTAGGCCGCATTGGCGACGGCATGGGTCGCCGTCGGCGTTGCTAGGAAAAGGCACACCCAGATAACAGCGAGCTTGAAAACGGTGAGCCAGTCGGGGCTGAGGAGCGCCATGCCGATCAGCATCGTCGTCGCGCTTGACGTGTCGGTCACGCTCGCCGCGTGCAGACGGGTATAGAAATCCGGAAAGCGGAGCACGCCCACGGTGCCGATGGCAGCCAGCGCGGCGCCGAGAACGCACAGCGCCGCGCCGAGGCTCGGCTGAACCACGGCGAAATTCTCCGCAAGCGCGACGAAGACCCCGCTCATCGGCCGGCCTCGTCGCCGCGGCCGCGCAGCGTGAGGGAGACTTGGAACGACCGGTACCGAAAGAATTTCAGAATGGCGATCGTCGCCACGAAATTGATCAGGGCGTAGAGGATGGCGATGTCGAGGAAGGCCGGCCGGCCCGCAAGGTAGCCGATCATGCCGAGGAAGAGCACCGTCTTCGTCCCGAAGGAGTTCACGGCCAGGATCCGGTCGTATAGCGTCGGCCCCAGAAGCGCGCGCAGCAGCATCAGCGCCATCGCGACGAGCAGGATGATGGAGGCGGCGGCGGTCACGCGGCGTCCCGCCCGTCGGCCGCGCGGGCGGATCGAAGGTCCATATCCGCAAACGCCTCAGGCTGGGCGTCCTGCTCGTAAAGGCCGTGGACCAAGAGCTTGTCGCGGTCCACCTCGATGGTGACGGTGCCCGGCGTCAGGGTGATCGAGTTCGCAAAGACGGTTTTCGCAAGATCGCTCTCGCACCGCGTCTTCACCTTGATGAGGGCGGGATTGATGTCGAGATCAGCGCGCAGGCAAGCCCGAATGACAATCCAGTTGGCCTTAAGGATCTCCCAAAAGAGCCATACCCAATAGAACAGAAACTGCGGCATCCCGAAGTAGAGGGAGCTTTCCCGGTCGACGATTTTCAACCGAATCGACAAGACAAGGCAGATCGCAATCGACACGGCCCCAAGCGACAGCAAAAGCTGCGTATAGTGGCCGGAAAGGCCCAGCCACAACAGCGCGAGCGCCGCTACCAATCCGGCCGAATACACCACTGCGCCGAGGCCCCTCCGCTCTCCGCCTGATCCCGAGCGAGTGACCTAGACGGATGCGGCGAGCTTGACCAGCCCCCTTGAAGAAGGCCGGCGTCAGCGGCCGAAAACAAGGCGCGCGGTGCGCTTTGCGGCGGAAAACTCTTCGTTTTCTCCCGAATCGTTATCCGCCGCGGGGCCGAGCTGGGCCGGCGAGGAGGCGGAGGTGAGCGACCAGTTCCAGTAACGCAGCGTCGTTTGCGCTCTCGCGGTGGGCAGGGTCTCGTACACCTCTATCAGGTTTTCAAAAAGCGGATGTGGCGCGCCGCCTGGCGCGGTTTCGGGCCGGCGCAGCGCGCGCCAGAGCGAACGCAGCGCTTCCCGCTTCAGCCCCGTCGCTTTGCAGAGAACGGCGATCCCTTCGCCGCCGACATCGCTGAGGATCTGTGCGATGGCGACCGGCTTCACGCCGCATAGATAGCCGATTTCCTGGGCGGCGGCCGGCGACATGCCCTCCACTTCCGCGGTCGCGAACGCGTGCTCGAGGGAGTCGTAGGCGCTGCGTTCGAGAGCGGCGCGGTTGCGCTGGCGCCGTTCGATCATCTGCAGCGTTTTGCGGGTGACGGGGTCGGTCCAATCGGCCTCCTCGGCCTGGGCGAAAAGGTCGGCGCAGGCGTCGATAAGCTCGATCCGGTCGGCGGCGTACCGCGACAGGATCAGCCGCCGCTCGCCCGTATCGGCCCACCAGAACATCGCCATCGCCTGGGACGGTCGAAGCTCGCCGCGCGTCAGAATCGGGCCGCAGAGAGCGTTATGGTCCCGCGACAGGGCGACGAGGTGGTCCATCCCTCGCTCGGAGAGCGCGGCCGCGCGGTTTCTGAGCAAGACGAGCGCGGCTTCGGGTTCGGCCGCTTCAATAATCGCGTCGGCCACCGCTTCCGACACCGGCCGGCGGGCGGCGATGGCGACGCGATGCTCCGGTCCGCCTTCGGATGCGACTTGGCGCAGATCCGAGGCGTCGAACCCCATATTCTCGTCCAGCAGCGGCTTGGCGACCTCGAACTCGCAGAGCGCGAGATAGCGCAGCAGCCGCCGCGGCGCCTCGGCCGCCGTTTTCAGCCGGTCAGCGCAGAGCGCGCGCTCGGCCGGGCTTGCGTCGAACAGCATGTCTAAAAGGATATCGCCGGCGAGCAGCCGTTCGTGGGCCGGGAGCCGCGCATTCGGCAGGCGGACAACGTCGACCAGGCGTTTGAGGAGCGGCTCGCGCAGGGCGCCGGCGCGGGCTTCGAAATTGAACTCGTCCATCGATCACCAGGGCGTGCGGCTGACCGCGGCACAATCGCAAACCGGTCTTAACAATCGATGGATCGAAGCGGGGGCTAGCGCCGGCCGGGATGGACGACCATCACAAGCAAGCTGCCGACCAGCATCGCGATCGCCAGGGAGAACTGGGCCCCGCCATCGGTGAGGGCCGATGCTGGGTCCAAGCTAAGGGGCGTTTCGCGGCCGAGCCAGGGCGAGAGATGCACGCCGACGGCGCCCGCGAGAACCAGAAACGCGAGCCCGGCGCCGAGCCGCCGCGTCCACGGGAGGAGGAGGAGAAGCGATGCGGCGAGCTGGAGATAGGCGACCACCACCCGCGCGCCGGGCTCGACGTTCACGAAGCGCGACCGCTCGGCGATCGTCTGAAAAACGATGTTTTCGCCCGGCGGATCAAGCAGCAAGACGCGGCCCGCAGGCGGGTTCGGCAGGGGATGGAGCGTCAGGTGCACAAACATCGCGACCAAGAAAAGGGCCAGAGCCCAGCTCAACATGGTTCTGACGCCGCGCATGGCCCGCTCCCAGCTCTCGTCTCCGCCCTACCATGCCAGGGAAAGATGACAAACGCTCCAAGTCCACTAGAGTCGCGCTCCACGCGTAAGGAGTGGGCATGAGCGACGAGGCGGCCGAACCGGACATGTCGACCGAAGGCCGTTCGCCGGTCTCGGGCGTCGACAGCGCCATCAGCGCCGGCAATGCCGGCCTCTTTCTCTTCGATTCTGCAACCTCCGACCGGGCCCGCCGCGTCCGCCGCGGGGTGCGGGTGGAGATGCCCGCCTATCTCGCCATTCAGACCAGCTGGTTCATGTCGTTTGGGCTGCAGCTTGTTCTCTTTCCCCACCTCATCACCAACCGGCTGGGCCTCGGCGGGGTGGAGCTTGGCCTTGCGAACATGGCGCTCTCCGGTCCATCGGTCATCTTCCTCCTCCTTGGCGGCGTCTTGGCCGAGCGGGCGAGCGGCAAGTCGCTCCTCCTTGTTCTCCATCTCTGCGCCGCGGTCCCGCCCGTCGCCCTCGCCTTCGCGGTGGCGAGCGGCGCCCTCGGCTATCCCTTGATGATCATCTACGGCCTCGCCCTCGGAACCGTCGGCGCGTTCATGATGCCGGCCCGGGACGCGATCTTGAACGAGATCGTCGAGCGCCGGATCCGCACGGGGTCCGGCGTCACGCTGCAACAAGGCGTCGCCTTCGCCACGATCGCGCAATTCGCCGCCCAGATCGGCGGCCTCGTCCTGGCGGGTTATGCCGACAAAGCCACCACGATGCCGGGCTTTCTGGGCGGGTTCGAGGTGGGTGCGATCGCCAGTTGGCGGCTCCTCCTCGTCCAAGGCGCGGTGGTGGCCATCGGCGCGCTCTTCGCCCTCCTCCTCGCCCGCGGCCGCCAGGTGCGCACCGGCCGAACCGGTGCGAGCGCCGCCTTCGGCGACATCGCCGACGGCTTCCGCGCGGTGCAAGCGAACCCCCAGCTCCTCGCCATGACCGTGTTGATGTTCGGGGTCGGCGTTTTCGTGATCGGCTCGTTCCTCGTCGTTCTGCCGATCGTCAATCGCGACGTCTTCGGCCTCGGCTCCGACGGCATCCGGGACATGTTCGTCACCTTCTGGGCCGGCGCCTTCGTCTCCTCGGTGGTCCTATCGGTCCTGAAACGCATCCGTCGGCCGGGCCAGATCCTGCTCCTCGCCCAGCTGATCGGCTGCAGCGTCATCCTCGCCCTTCTGTGGGACATTCCCCAAGAAGTGTTCCTTGGCATCGTCTTCATCTGGGGGCTCGCTGCCGGGGTCTCGATCACCATGAGCCGGGCGATCGTCCAGAACGCGGCGCCGAAAGAGCAACTCGCCCGCGTCCTCTCGATCTACCAGCTCGGCTTCATGGCCGGCGCGCCGCTCGGGGCCGCGCTGATGGGCGTTTTGGTCGACGTCTTCGGCCCGCAGAAAATCGCCGTCGTGCCCGCCGGCGCGATGACGATCCTCATTCTCTGGATGATCGCCCGCACCCCGATCTGGCGCCTCCGAGGCGCCGCGGCGGGGTAGTGGGCGAACACTTGATCGTCAGATCGGCGCACCGTGCAGACGCCGCGGCGCTCGCCGATATCCACATCACGTCCCGGGCCGAGGCGATGCCCTGGCTTCCAGTCGTCCATCCGCCCGGCGACGTTCTGGCCCATTTCCGAGACGTTGTGCTGACACGCGACACGGTGAGCGTCGCTGACCTTTCAGGGGAGCCGGCGGGCTTCATCGCGTTCACCGGCGACTGGGTCAATCACCTTTACATCGCCCAGGCGCATTGGGGGCAAGGTTTGGGATCGATTCCCTTGGACGAGGCGAAAGCGGTATCAGCATCTCTGCAGCTGTGGACGTTTCAGAGAAACCATCGCGCTCGGGCGTTTTATGCCAAGGCGGGGTTCGACGAGGTGGAACTGACAGACGGGGCGGGCAACGAAGAAAAAACGCCGGACGTTCGCCTCTGTTGGCGCCGAGGCTGATCGCCCGAAAACCGGGCCAGGCCGACCACGGGCGGCTAAGTGCGCGCCGCACGGGCCGTCAAGAGGTAGCCGGCCGACAGCGCGATGGTCGATGCGATCAACACCGCCCCGAGGCCGCCAATGCCTGAGGTGAAGACGAACCAGCCATTGAGCGCGGCGTAGGCGGCGGCGCTTGCGAAAACGGCCGGCTGACCGAAAGCCCGCGTCGCCGGCATGAGGGCGAGCGCGGCCGCCGCCATGATCAAGGCGTTCGCGGCGACCCGGATCGGCTCGACCCGGTCCGCCGCGACATGGATCGCAATGTCCGCCGCGTTCAAAACGATCAGTGCGATCAATAGCGTTCGCGTCACACCGCGCCTCCTTGACCTTATCCCGCCGCCACACATCCAACAGCGGAGACGCTGCGGCAACCCCTCCTTGGCCGTCGCCCACCCGAAACCGCTCTGCCGCTAAGGTCGTCGCGCCAAACCGCGGTGCCCTTGCGGGCGGAGGCTCCAGCGGAGCCGACAAGGATCTCCGCCGCGACGCGTCCGCGGGCTGCGTCGCCGGGGAACCTTCCGGCGCAGGGCGGGTTGATAGCCCGTCAACCATAAGAAAGGTGTTTCCATGCGACGCACAACCCTCACCCTCTTCGCCGCAGGCGCCCTCGCAACGGCGTGCACGCAAACCGGCCGCACAGAGCGCGGCGCGCTGGGCGGAGCGGCCGTCGGTGCAGCGGCGGGCGCGGCGATCGGGGCCGCGACCGGAGGAAACGCCGGCCGCGGCGCGGCGATCGGAGCCGGGGTCGGCGCAGCCGGCGGCGCGGTGGCGGGCGCGGCGAGCGACCGGCGCAACGATGACGAGGCGTACAACCTCAATAACCGAGCGGGCCTCACCTATGACAGCCGGGCCGACCGTTACTACTATACCGATCGCTCCGACGGCTGCACCTACTGGCAAAACGGAGACTATCGCGCCTGCTGACCAGCCCCCGGCAAGCGTGATGGAAGCCCGGCCGAGACTCCCCTCTCGGCCGGGCTTTTCGTTTTTTTGCGCCGCCGTCCGGATCAGCCCTCGCGGATCCATTTGAATTGCGGATCGTCCCACCAGGGGAAGAAGTCCGGCATGCCGTCGGAGACCTTCACAGGATAGGTCGGCGCGCGTTTTTCAAGGAAGCTCATTACGCCTTCGCGGGCGTCCTCGGTTTGGCCGCGGTCGTAGATGGCGGCTGAGTCGACGATATGGGCGTCCATCGGGTGGGGCGCCCCCAGCATGCGCCACATCATCTGACGGGTGAGCGTCACTGAAACCGGGGCCGTGTTATCGACGATCTCGCGGGCGATCGCGCCGGCCGCGTACATCAGTTCGCCAGGCGCGTGGAGCGAGCGGACGAGCCCGCCGGCGAGCGCTACCGCCGCGCGGT
>CAYYNG010000090.1:0-7066 GCA_964472435.1 uncultured Hyphomonadaceae bacterium
GCAAGCACCGCCTCGTCGATCGCCGCCTCGACGGGGGGCAGATCATGGCGCTGCAGGATCGTTGCGGCATCCGTCTCGCTGACCCGAAGGCCGGCCCGGGCTGATCGGGTGTGGCTGTAACCGATCGTCCAGCCGCCGCCCGGTCGCGCCACGGCGCGGGCGCGGAAGCCTTCGAAGCTTTTGATCAGCTCCAATCCGGCCTCAGAGGTGCGCAAGACGCGTGTCATCTGCTGATCCGTGTTGGCACATTTTCGGCCCCATCGATGGTCCGAGCTGCAAACCGTACGCCGCTTCACCCGAGGGGCGATCCTGGCGCGCGCCTATAACAAGAACGCCGTCGCCAATCCCAAGAACAACAAGAAGCCGACGGCGTCGGTGGTCGTTAGGACGAACACCGATGAGGCGACGGCGGGATCGGCGCCCAGCCGCTTAAGCCCCAACGGCACCAGCACGCCGGAGAGGCCCGCCCATACGATGGTTGCGAACATCGCCGCGGCGATGATGATGGCGAGATCCATGTTCTCGAACCAAACGAACGCGATCGCAGCTACGGCGATCGCGAAGACGAACCCGTTGATCGAGGCCGCCGCCATCTCCCGCGACACCGCCCGGCGCGCCGCCTGTCCCTCCAATTCCCGCTCAGCGATGGCGCGCACGGTCACCGCAAGGGCCTGGCTGCCGGCATTGCCGCCGAGCGCTACGACAACGGGCATTAAAATCGCAAGCGCAACGATCCGCTCGATCGTGTGATCGAAAAGCGAGATCGCCCCCGCCGCCAGGAACGCGGTGAACAGGTTCACAAAGAGCCATGGGGCCCGGGCGCGCACGGCTGTCCAAACCGTGTCGGACCCTTCCGCTGCATTCACCCCCGAGAGCGCGAGGAAGTCCTCGGTGTTTTCGTCCTGGATGATGTCAAGAACGTCGTCATGGGTCAGCATGCCGGTGATCCGGCCCGCCTCGTCCACCACCGGCGCGGAGGCGAGATCGTATTTTTGAAACAGGAACGCCACCTCCTCTTGGTCCATATCCGTTCCGATCTCGGCCTGAACATCAACCATGATGTCGGCGAGCTTCACGTCCCGCGGCGTCCGCAGCAGCGTGGCCAGGGGCACAGCGCCGCGCAGGCGAAACCCAGGATCGACGACATAGACCTCGTAAAACCGCTCCGGCAGCTCCTCGCCGGTGGCGCGGGCGTGGTCCACGGTGTGGCCGACCGTCCAGAACTCCGGCGCGGCGACGAATTCCCGCTGCATGAGACGGCCGGCGGTCTCCTCGTCGAAAGAGAGCCCCTGCTCGAGCGCGGCCCGGTCCATGGGCTGCAGCTCATCGAGAATACGCTCGCGCCGGTCTTCATCGACATCGTCGAGCACCAAGGTGGCGTCGTCCGAATCGAGCTCGTCGAGCGCCGTCGCCACGGCCCGATCCGGCAGCGCCTCCACCGCCGCCTCCCGATATTCGTCGCGAAGTTCGATCAAGAGATCGGACGGCAGCTCCCCGCCGAGGAGCGTTATGGCGTCGGCGAAATCGTCGAGCGACAGCTGTTCCAGGGCGTCGGCGGCGTCGGCCGGGTGGAGCCGCGCAAGGGTGCGCGACAGCCAGTTGCGGTCGTCCTCGCCCACGGCGTCGGCGATGTCCCTCGCCAAAACCGGGTCGACCCCGGCCGGGTCTTCTTTTTGACGATCGCCATCCAGCGGATCAGACATTGGCCGGCCCCCGTTCACCGTCCCGCCGGCGCGCAATGCGGAGAAAGAATTGGTGCGGTCGAGAGGACTCGAACCTCCACGGATTGCTCCACAGCGACCTCAACGCTGCGCGTCTACCAGTTCCGCCACGACCGCACGCCGCCCGAAAGGCGAACGCGACATATACCGAAGCGCCCTTCCATGTGAAGGGGCGTTTTCCGCAATCGGCGCCTATATAGGCCGGACCATGTCTGAACGCTTCGTCGATTGGGCGGTTTCCTCCGCCCCTGCACCTTATCCGGAAACCGTCGCGGCGATGGAGGCCCGCGTCCGCGCCATCCGGGACGAGGGTGCGCCGGAGCTCGTATGGCTCTTGGAGCATCCGCCGCTCTACACGGCGGGCACGAGCGCCCGGGACGCCGATCTTCGCGATCCTGGCCGCTTCCCCGTGCACCGATCGGGCCGCGGCGGCCAATACACCTATCACGGCCCCGGCCAACGCGTCGCCTATGTGATGCTCGACGTCGCCGCCCGAGGGCGGGATGTCCGGCGCTTCGTCGAGCAGCTGGAAGCCTGGATCATCGCCGCCCTCGCCGTCTTCAACGTGGCGGGCGAAACGCGGGACGGCCGGGTCGGCGTCTGGGTGGATCGGACGCAGTCTGGCGGACATCCTCGCGAAGACAAGATCGCCGCCATCGGCGTGCGTCTGAAACGCTGGGTCAGTTTTCACGGCGTGTCGCTTAACGTGGAGCCGGAGCTGTCGCACTTCGGCGGGATCACGCCCTGCGGCATCGACGATCCGCGATACGGCGTGACCAGCCTGGTGGATCTGGGGCGGCCTGTGACGATGGCGGACGCCGATGACGCCCTCAGACGCACGTTTCAAACGGTCTTCGCCTCGAGAACCCGGTCCGCGCCGCCGCCGATTTAACGGCTCGCTTGGTCTTTGCTCGGCTGTCGGGCAACCCAGAGCAGGCTCCACAGCATGACGAAGAACGAAAAGAGGAACAACACACCCATGCCGCCGCCAATGCCCGAGCCGATCACGGCCTCGGTCTTGGTCTGCGGTTTCTCGGCCCGGCCTCGGCCGCGGCCGCGGTCCGCGGTTTCCTCGGCTTCAGGAACCGGCAGGCCCTGCTCGATCGCCGCCTCCCGCGCCGCCTCCGCCGCCACGCGCTTGTCATAGGCCGTCGCCGCCTGGGAACCGAAGACAACGAAGGCGGCCGCGCCCGCGATCAAGGGGAGCAGCGCGACGCCGGCAAGCGCGACCGGCCGTCCGGCGTCGGCCAATCGGCGCATATGGATGATGAAGGACAGAAAGCAGGTGATGATCACGACGGCGAGGAACGCCCGCTGCGCGCCCTCGCCGGACATCTCCACCCCGCCCACGCTCAGAATCCCGACGATGATGACGCTCAGCGCCAGCGTTCCGACCCGCGCGAAGAAGAGAAGCGTCCAGGCGCGGGTGAAATGCAATGTCGGCGAACGCCCGAACGGGTTCAGAAAAACATCGGCCCAATTCATGGCCGACGGGGCCTCCCGCGGGTTAGTGATCCATGGCCGCTTTGCGTCTATGTGTTCTTCGGCGCGTTCGGTCACTGGCCCCTCCCCTGCGGCGGACCGTGCGTGTTCGCCGCCGGGTCGGGCGGCAGCGACGCGGCCGCAAACCCGATCACCGCGTTCGAGACATAGAGCGTCAGAAGGCTTGGAACCATGCCGAGCCGCGCCGCGGCCGTAATCGCCTCGACCGCCGCTTGGTAGTCGCCGGCTTCGAATTTCGCAGCGAAATCCTGCTGGGCCGGCACCGCCTTCGGCGCCAGAAGCGGCGTTAACACCGCGCTGACGAGACCCGATACGATCAAATACCCGACGACAAAAAGAACGAACAACCATGCCGACTGCCCGGCGTCGTGCAGTCGTTTTCCGTAAACGCAGACGTATCCGAACGGGACGGCCAGGCTGAGGACGTTCGCAATCGCGGCGATTGGGAAAGGACCGAAGGCGCTTGCGACCTGAAGCACGGTCATCGCTCCGAGAAGCACGACCACGCCGCGCCAGAAATCGCGCCGACCGATGCGGCCGCTTGGCTGGGTCAAGACGTCCATAATCCGCGTCGCCACGTCAAAAACTCTCCCCGTTCCCCGCGACCCTTACCGCGACGCGCCCGGGCTGGCTACTGGACGGGCCGCCACGTGACGACGCTCGCGCGCTCGTCCAGAACCGCCGCCGCATCCGGCCGAAAGCCCGCCCTATGGAGATGCGCCGCCGCCGTTCGCCCCGGGCCCAGTCCGCCGAACACCTTACGGCCGCCGGGCAGCTGCACGCCCCTCATACGGCTGAGGTGAAACGCCGTGTAGCGATGCGGCCCTGCAAGGAACAGATCGAACACGGCCATGCCGCCGGCCACGGCGAGGGACGCGACAGGCCGGTCGAACGCGTCCAACGCGCGGTCGAGCGGAACGGCGGGGTTCCAGCGCACGACGGCGGCCTCGTCCGCCGCTTCTTCGACCCCGGCCACGGTCCTGGTGACGACGATCCGCCGCCGCCGCTTCACATTGGGGGCCGCTTCGTGACTCAGCCGGCCCAAGACCGTTGCGTCGGCGCGGTCGAGCCCGGCCTGAAAAAACGCCCATTCCGCCGCGCTCCGCAGCGCATCGGGCATCCGCCCGCCCGCGTCGGCGATGCAATCGTCCTCCGAAACAACGGCGTAGCCTTCGATGGTCAGGCGAATTCGACCATGACCTCGTCGGCGGCGACGCTGTCGCCGGGCCCTACGGTGACCGCTTTCACCACCCCGTCCGCCTGCGCGCGGATGATGTTCTGCATCTTCATCGCTTCAACAATGCAGACCGCTTCGCCCGACTTCACCTCCTGGCCCACCGCGACATCCATCGACACCACTAGGCCCGGCATTGGCGACATGACCAGCTTGGACATGTCGGGCGCTTCTTTTTCCGGCAAGCGCGCGTGGAGAGCGGCGGCGGCCGGCGTCGCGACGATTGCCGTAAGCGCCACGCCGCGGTGACGGAAGACGAAGCCTTCGG
Organism: uncultured Hyphomonadaceae bacterium; assembly: GCA_964472435.1. Classification (GTDB taxonomy): domain Bacteria; phylum Pseudomonadota; class Alphaproteobacteria; order Caulobacterales; family Hyphomonadaceae; genus CAYYNG01. The sequence goes on from CAYYNG010000090.1 coordinate 4,727, forward strand.
TGCGATCGGCGAATTTCACGGCGAAAGGTTCCCCGTCGAGCGCGCCCTCGACGAGGTGCGATCCCGGCCGCCAGTCGCTGACGAGCGTGTGCGCGGGCCCGCCATTGATAGCGATCTCCGCCCCGCCATCCGCCAGGTCCAGGGTGACCGGGTGGTGCTCCTTGCCGAGCATCACCACCCAGTCGCGCCGCGGGGCGCCGGGCGGGGTCATGCGCCCGGAGATTCGCGCCGCGCGTTCGGCGAAGACCCCGTGCACGAACGCCGCCGCGCAGGTCAAGAGCGTTGTCTGAGCTTCCGTAGGCGGAACGCCGGCGAAGCCATCGGGAAACTCGTCTTTGATATAGGCGGTGGTGATGTCGCCGGAGCGGAAGCGGGGCTCGTCCATCACCGCGGCGCAGAATGGAATATTGTCGGCGATGCCTTCGATATGGAAGCGGTCGAGGGCCGCGGCCTGGGTGTCGAGCGCCGCATCCCGCGTCGCCCCATGGGTGACGAGTTTTGCGATCATCGGATCGTAGAACATGGAAATCTCATCGCCCTCGCGGACACCGCTGTCGACGCGCACGCCCCCCTCGCCAAGGGGGCCTTCAGGGGTCGGGTGAAATCGCGTCAGCCGGCCGATCGAGGGCAGGAAATTGCGGTAGGGGTCCTCCGCATAGACGCGGGACTCGATCGCCCACCCGTTTATCTTCAAGTCTTTCTGCTTGATCTTCAGCTTTTCGCCGGCGGCGACGCGCAGCATCTGTTCGACGAGATCAACGCCGGTGATCATCTCGGTCACCGGATGCTCGACTTGGAGGCGCGTGTTCATCTCGAGGAAATAGAAGCTCTTGTCGACGCCGGATGCGACAAACTCAACGGTGCCCGCGCTGTCGTAATTCACGGCTTTGGCGAGGGCCACGGCCTGCTCGCCCATCTTCTGGCGCGTCGCCTCGTCGAGCAGGGGCGAGGGCGCCTCCTCCAAGACCTTCTGGTTCCGCCGCTGGATGGAGCACTCGCGTTCGAACAAATAGATGCACTCGCCGTGCTTGTCGCCCAGGACCTGGATTTCGACGTGGCGGGGGTTGAGAATGAACTTCTCAATGAACACCCGGTCGTCGCCGAACGCGTTCTTCGCCTCGGCTTTCACGGCGGGAAAGCCCTCCTCGACCTCCCGGTCCGAATAGGCGACGCGGATCCCCTTGCCGCCGCCGCCCGCTGAGGCCTTGATCATGACGGGATAACCGATCTCTGCGGAGATACGGATCGCTTCTGCTGTGTCTTCGATGAGCCCCATATGGCCGGGCACTGTGCTGACGCCGGCCTCGGCGGCGAGTTTTTTCGAGCTGATCTTATCGCCCATCGCCTCGATCGCGCCGGCGTTGGGCCCGATGAACACGATTTTCTCAGCGTCGAGCCGGCGGGCGAATTCCGGGTTCTCCGATAGAAAGCCAAAGCCGGGATGGACCGCTTCGGCCCCGGTCTTGCGCACCGCGTCGACGATCTTGTCCATTACGAGATACGACTCGGCCGCCGGGGAGGGCCCGATATGGACCGCCTCGTCCGCCATCTCGACCGCCATCGAGCCCGCGTCCGCATCGGAATAGACCACCACCGTAGCGACGCCGAGCCGCCGACAGGTTTTGATGACGCGTACGGCGATTTCGCCGCGATTGGCGATCAGGATTTTTTTAAACATCGACGCCCCGGACCAATTGTTTTCATTCGGATTCGGACTTAGCGGCCGGCTTGGAGCTTGTCTATCAGTCCCCGATCGTTTCCGTTTCGGCCTGCTCGTCGCGTTCGATCTCGTCGATGGTCGTCAAAAGCGAAACCAGGAACGCAGTCGACCATCCGATTAGGAGAAAACCGTTCGCCGATTCGATGCCGGCGAGGAGCCGCCAATTCTCATCCAGCGTAATGTCGCCAAAGCCCACCGTTGTGAACGTGGACGTCGAGAAATAAAGCGCCGGTTCAAAGCTGCCAAAGAGACCAAGCCACAAAAAAAGGACCGCATAAAGCAGGATCTCGATCATATGCAGCGTAAACAGCCCGAACACGACGATAAGCACGACGGCGCCTTGGCCGAAAAAGGTCCGTCCCCAGTGATTTCGGCTGAGCGGGCGGCAAATGAATTCGGACAGAACGGCCAGCCCGGCGAAATGCGTCGCGGCGGTCAGGGCGACCATCAAGGCCGACAGAAGCAGATTTTCGACGACCATGGCGTCTCGTAGCGCCGGCCGCGGGCCCTGTCATCCCGGAACGCTAGGCCGCGATCGCCGCCAAGCCCTGGGCGAATCCTGGGGATGCTTCGGCGAGCAGGGCGATGAGCGCCGCCTCCCCAGGGGTGATGCGCTTGTC
>CAYYNG010000091.1:0-6950 GCA_964472435.1 uncultured Hyphomonadaceae bacterium
GATATCGCTGGTCCGCCGGGAAGCATAAGCGCGCGCTTGCACCGGCTGCGCAATCGACTAAAGCCCCCCTCATGACCGACGAAACCCACGCCTTATCCGGCCCGGCCCGCGTTTTCTCCGGCGTGCAGCCCTCTGGCGACCTGCACCTCGGCAACTACCTAGGAGCCCTCAAAAAGTTTGTAGGTTTGCAGGAGACCCACCACTGCATCTACTGCGTGGTCGATCTCCATGCGATCACCGTACCCCAGGACCCCGCCAAACTCGCTCGGCAGACACGCGAAATCGCCGCGGCATACATCGCAAGCGGCGTCGATCCGGCGCGTTCGATCGTCTACGCTCAATCCTCCGTGCCTGCGCACACGGAGCTTACGTGGTATTTCAACTGCATCGCCCGCATGGGCTGGCTCGAACGGATGACGCAGTTCAAAGACAAGGCCGGCAAAGACCGCGAGCGCTCCGGCGTCGGGCTCTTTGACTATCCGGTGCTGATGGCGGCGGACATCCTGGCCTATAAGGCGACGCACGTGCCGGTGGGCGAGGACCAAAAGCAGCATCTCGAACTCAGCCGCGACATCGCCGCCCGCTTCAACCGGGACTTCAACGTTCCGGGCTTCTTCCCCCTGCCGGAAGCGTTGGCCGACGGACCGGGCGCGCGTGTGATGAGCCTCAAGGACGGGTCCAAGAAAATGTCGAAGTCCGACCCGTCCGATCTTTCACGCATCAACCTCATCGACGACGCCGACACGATCGCGAGGAAAATCAAGAAAGCGAAAACCGACATGGATCCGATCCCGGGCGAACCCGCGGGGCTCGCCGGCCGGCCGGAGGTGGACAATCTGGTCGGTGTTTACGCCGCGCTCGCCGAGAGCTCCAAGGAAACCGTGCTTCAGGACTTCGCCGGCCAGGGCTTCGGGGCCTTCAAGCCGGCTTTGGCGGAGCTCGCAGTGGAGAAACTCGCGCCGATCACGTCGCGGCTGAGGGAGCTGATGGAGCATCCTGCGGACATCGACGAAGCGCTTCTTCAGGGGGCGGAGCGGGCGGACGCCATCGCACGGCCGATTCTGGAAGACGTGCGGGATATTATCGGCCTATGGCGGCCGGATCATTTGAATGGATAGACGTAAGGAGCCGAATATGAGACGCCGTACACTGCTGATCGGGACCATTCTGTCGCTTGCGGCCTGCGGCGTAGAGGCGCCGAGGAGCGCAAGCCCCGCCGATACCGACGACGCCATTGCGGTCCAGGGGGCCTTCATCATCAAACCGCCGGCCGGCCGGGACGTCGCTCGCGGCGGCTTGCGGATCAGCGTCAATGGCGACGATATGCGCCTTGTCGCCGCCGAGACCTCGGCGGCCGATCGCGTGGAGCTGCACACCCACGAAATGGACGCCGGCGTGATGCGCATGCGCCAGGTCGACGGCTTTGCGATCCCCGACGGCGGGGAGAGGATTTTAGAGGCGGGCGGCGATCATCTCATGTTGTTCGGGTTCGATCCGTCCCTCGTCCCGGGCGACTCGACTGAGATGACGTTGACGCTTGAGACCGCGTCCGGCGACGTCGAGACGATTACGATCACGGCTGCGATTCGCGATCTTTCCGAGTGATGCAGAGTTGCAACAGAAAAGATCATATTAATTTCTGGTTAACGCAGTTGCATCTCGCGAAGAATGGGGGCTCCCTGTGACCATAGCTGAAATCCGGAGATCGCGATGCTCGCCGTGAAGACGTATCCGCAGCCTGTTGAGTCGGACGCCGATATGTTTGAATTGATCGAACTGCATGCGAGCGAAGCCAATGACAATCAGGCGCCGCCTCTCGCCGCGGTCGTCAAGAAGTGGGCTGGCGTCTGGCGTCGGCGCGCAATTAAGGCCCTGAAAGCGGCAGCGGTCGCCACGGCCGTCGGTGGCTATCCCGCTTTGATGATCGCCGCGCACGAAGTGCACGACGCGCCGCTTACGATCGACGAAACCTCGGGGGCGTGGACATCCTCCCAGATCGCGGCCGTCAGCGCCCTGTTGGATCGCGAGCTCGATGGTTCGGGATGGGCCGCGGACGCCGCCGAATGGCGGCCGATCGCGCGGCTCAACGCTATGCCCGCGTGGCAGGAGGGGATCGCGCAAGCGGCGGCCGACTTCGCAGCGCTGCGCGCGCGTTATCTCGGCGGCGACAGCGATCTGCGCGCTGCGGCGCGTCTGCTCGATATTCAACAGGATACGGCGATGGCGCCGCGGATCTATGCCGCGGGTGAAGCGTTTCGCCGCTTCGACGGCCGGATCGGCTCAGGCTTCGCCGATGCGCCCATCGGCAAAGACCTTTTGATCGCCGATCTCCGTCTGGTCGCAGACTGGGCCGGCGCCGCACGTGACGAGCTGGCGCAGCTTGTCGGACAAGACGAGGGTTGGCCGGCGTCCAAAGAGGCGGTGCGCGCCTTCTACCATGCGAAGGCGCGGGCTTACGTAGCGCACGCCCTGCTCGCCGCGGCGGCGGGGGACCACCCCGAATTGATCGTCGATCCTCGGATCGCACCGCACTATGACCGGACGTTGGAGAGCTTTCGACGCGCGGCGCAGCAGCGGCCGCTCTTTGTCGACAATCGGGCGGACGGCGGCTTCGCCGCCTCAAACCACCTTGCCGCGATGGCGTTCATGTCGGGCGAAACGCGGGCCGCGGCAGGCCTTCTGGCGGACGTCTTAGCCGCGCCGGAGCCCGAGGTCGGTGAAACGATGGCCCTGGTCTCCCTCACGCCTTGACCGAATAGGCCGGCGTGGCCACTTATTCGGTGAATTGAGGATCGAAATCCGGCTATGTTTATTCAGACCGAACCGACGCCAAACCCCGACACTATGAAGTTCTTGCCGGGCTGCGACGTGGCGGGTCCGCTCGGCCCGTTCGATTTCGCGGACCGAGATGCGGCGGCGCAAAGCCCTCTCGGCCGGACGCTGTTTGATGTTGATGGCGTTGTTCGAGTTTTCCTCGGGTCCGATTTCATTTCGCTCAGCAAAGCTTCAGACGCGGATTGGTTACACGTCCGTCCGATGGCCCTGGCGGCGATCATGGACCATTTCGTCGGAGGGCTGCCTGTAGTCGAAGGCGCATCGGGGACCGAGACCGAAGATCTGTCGGATTATACGGGCGAAGCGGCTGAGATCGTGGCTGAGATCAAGGATCTAATCGAAACGCGGGTGCGGCCGGCCGTTGCGCAAGATGGCGGAGACATCGTCTTCCACCGGTTCGATCCCGAAAGCGGCGTTGTTCATCTCTCCATGCGCGGCGCGTGCGCCGGCTGTCCGTCGTCGACCTATACGCTGAAGCAGGGCATCGAAAACATGCTGCGAGCCTATGTGCCCGAGGTGACGGCGGTGGAAGCCGCCCTATAACGGCTCTTAACGCCGACCTGGCGCTCGTCCCTCAACCCACCCGACGCCTGGAGAGCTTCATGGCCGACCCTATCGCCGACAGCGCCCTCAACACCTTGTTCCGCAACGCAAGAAGCCATAATGCCTGGCAGGCCGAAGATGTGCCCGAAACGCTGATCCGCGCGGTTTATGATCTCACCAAATGGGGCCCGACCAGCGCAAACGCGTCGCCGGCGCGTTTCCTGTTCCTCCGATCGCTGGAGGCGAAGGAAAGGCTGAAGCCGCATCTGGACGAGTCCAACGTCAAGAAGGCCATGACCGCGCCGTGGGTCGTGATTATCGCCCATGACACGGACTTTCATGAGAAACTGCCGGAGCTCTTCCCACACAATCCGGGCGCGAAGAACTGGTTCAGCGACGAGGAGAAGAGACTTGAAACGGCCTTTCGAAACGGCTCGATGCAAAGCGCCTATTTCTTGATCGCGCTTCGCGCGCTCGGCCTCGACGCGGGGCCGATGTCCGGGTTCGATAATGCCGGCGTCGACAACGAATTCTTTATCGGCGGCGGCGGCGAGATGGAGACCTGGCGATCGAACTGGATCTGCAATATCGGCCATGGCGTGAAGGACGCGTTGTTCGACCGCTCGCCGCGGCTGGACTTCGAGACCGCCTGCGCCATCGCCTAACGGGCTTGGATGCTTATCCTCGGCATCAACACGGCATGGGGCGCCTGCGAAGCCGCGTTGGCGAGGGACGGCGTCGTCATCGAAAACAATCGCGAGGAGATGGCGCGCGGACAAGACAGCCGCTTGGCGACGTTTACGGCCGCGCTGATGGCGGCGGCCGGCGTCGCTTTCGGGGAGATCGATCGGATCGCGGTTGTGTCAGGCCCGGGAAGCTTCACGGGCGTGCGAATCGGCCTCGCTTTCGCCAGGGGCTTGGCCTTGGCGCTCGACCGCCCGGCCTTGGGGGTGAACAGCCTGGAAGCCGCCCTGCCCATCGGCGCGGAGGGGGAGGCGCTCGTTTTGCTGCCCGCCCAGCGGCGTGCGCCGGATATTACATACTGGGCTCAACGCTTCCGAGACGAAGCGGCGATCGACGCGGCCGCCGAGTTGCCCCTGGAGGCGATCGAGCCCCGCGGAGCTACGGTATACGGAGCTGCGCTGGCGGCCCTGACCGATCGTTTGCCACGCCTTAAGACGATGGAGGCGGCGCCGAGCGCAGCAATCGCCGCCCGACGAGCCGCTGACGCCGACCCGGCCCGATCGTCAGCGACAGCCGTTTACCTCCGCCCGCCAGACGCCCGCCCGGCCTCCAGATGACCGCTGGCGTTATTCCCTTAGGGGCCGCCCAAAGCGCCGAACTGGCGCGGATACATGGCTTAGCCTTCCCTAGCGCTGCCTGGGACGAGCAAGCCTTTGTCAACCTGATGGCAGGCGCGCCCTGCGCCGCCTGGGGCGCGCGCTCACATGACGCGCGGCTTTCCGCTTTTGTTTTGGTCCAGGTGGCGGGGGCGGAGGCGGACATCGTCACTGTCGCGACCGTTCCCTCGTTGCGGCGCATTGGCCTTGCAACACGTCTTTTCCAGAGCGCCCTGCACGATTTGGCCGCCCGGGGCGTCGAGCGCCTCGCCCTCGAGGTGGCCGAAGACAATCAAGCCGCGCGCGGCCTCTATGCGAAGCTCGGGTTTGAAGCCGTCGGACGGCGGAAGAACTACTATGCCAGAGGACGTGGCGAAGCCGTCGACGCGCTCGTACTTTCTCGGGCGCTTGCTGGACATTTCGCGGCTTGAGAGTCACAACGCGGATGATGAGCCGGCTTGAACGCCTTTGCGAAGAAAAAGGGCTCCGCATGACGGAGCAGCGGCGCCTCATCGCCCGTGTCCTTTCCGAGGCTGAGGATCATCCCGACGCCGAAGAGCTGCACCGCCGCGCCAATGCGATCGATGCGTCGATCTCGCTCGCCACTGTCTATCGGACGGTCAAGCTGTTCGAAGAGGCCGCCATCATCGAACGGCACGAATTTCGCGATGGCCGCGCGCGGTTCGAAAAGGTGCCCGACGAACACCACGACCACCTTATCGACGTGAAATCCGGCGAGGTGATCGAATTCCAGAATGAAGAAATCGAGCGCCTTCAGGAAGAGATCGCCCGCAAGCTGGGTTTTCGGCTCGTCGACCACCGCCTTGAGCTCTACGGCGTCCGCTTGGATAAACCCTAAGCCGGCTGGCGGATCGGATAACCGACCTCCTCCAAAACGGCTTCCGATCGCGCCCAAAGCTTCTCGCCTGCCGCCGCATCGTAGCACTTCTCGTCCATCGGTTTTTCCGTGCTCATATGCATATAGATGTCCGTTCGTCCTTCGGACTCCGGTCCCGCCGCCAGGTAGAGGAAGGGCGGCGCGGCCGTGTCGGTCGATTGGATGGTTAGTTTGTACACCGATCCCAGGATCACCTTCAATGCCGGCGGGGCGTTGCGAATGATGTTGGTGTTAACCGGGCCAGGGCAGATCGGAAAGACCGACACATCGGTCGCTTCGCCGGGATTGAGGCGTTTCGAAAGCTCATGGGCGAATGTGTTTAGGACGAGCTTGTAATAGCTGTAATTATTGATGCCGCCGGCGACACCGTAGTCTTCGAAAACGCCGAGCGTGTCGAAATCGATCGCCTGGGCGCTACGGTGGGAATCCGATGAGGTGAACATCAACCGATGCGGGGGCCGGTTCGGGTCGCGATTGCCGGCGAACGCTGTGTTCGGAATAACACCCTCGCGCAAAAGACGATTCACAACATAGAATTTCCCCAAATAGTTGACTTGGAAGAGCTCCTCCAGGCCATGGCGGGTCTTTCGCGCCTTCGCCGCGCCGAGCCCGGCGTTGAAGAGCGAGATATCCAGGCTCACGCCGTCAGCCTTAAGCGCATCCACGAACGCGTCGACTTTGTCGAAGTCCCCGAGATCGTAGGGATAGACTTTGATATTGGGATTGCCGGTCAGATCGCTCAGCTCGGCGGCTTTGTCGGGCTCTAGCGTGCGATTGGCCATGATCAGCGTCGCGCCGCGCTCGGCCCAGAGTTTGGCGACGCCCCAGCCGACGCCGGAATTCGCGCCGGTGACAAGGCAGGTTTTACCGTCCAGCCGATCGCCCGGATTGATCGGCCGCGTGTTCGGCTTTACACGAAACAGCTCTTTTGTACCCACCAGCACGGCTTCGACGGGATTCTTAAATCGCCCCTTGTTGGCAGGTTCCGTCATCGCTCGCTCCACGCTTAAAGGCCACGAATGAACCCGCACCTCGCCCGAAACGAGAAATACGGCAAGCCCGTCTCGCTGCTCATTGTCACCGCCGCCTATCTCCTCGCGCTCGCGGGCGCGGTGCTCGCCTTTCCCTATTCACCCTGGGATGACCCGATCCTCTCGGTTCTCTTCGCCGATATCGTGGGCACGGTGATCATCTGGCTCGCCGGCATGCCCTTCTCCAATGCGAGCTTCTACGATCCCTATTGGTCCGTCGCGCCGATCCCGATCGCCGCCTATTGGTGGCACCTGGGCGGTTGGGACACGAGCCTCCGCGACATCCTGTTCACAACGGTGCTC
>CAYYNG010000092.1:0-6906 GCA_964472435.1 uncultured Hyphomonadaceae bacterium
AGGCCGCGAAATCCACCGTAACCGCAGTTGGGAAGCTCTCGATCTCCGACAACGGCGAAGAGGTCAGCGACGCGCCGTCGGCGGCGAGCTCGATCGTGTGGGGGGAGAGCGCCACCGTGCCCTCCGGCAACCGCTCGCGCAGCTCCTTATAGAGCGACATGGCGAAGTAATTGGATTTGATGATCGCAGAGTCGGCCACCGCCTTCGCATCATCGGAGCCGGCGACCGGCTGGCGCAGCTGCCCGCCGATCGGAACCGTCGCATAGGCCGCCTGGTAGTACGGACGAGCGGCGTCGGCGACCACGGCCGGGTAGCGGATGACGACCAGCGCATCCGTTTCCAGCGGCGTCTGGGCGAGCGTCACGTTCGGCGTCGTTGTCGCAATCGCCGTGGACGACGCGCCCGTCGCCGTCGACGCGCATCCCGTTGCAAGCATTCCGGCGCCCAGCGCGCCTGCGAAAGCTGTTGTTATTTTTGTGTTCATAGCCAGCCCCTCAATCACACGAAAATCAAACATGGCAACCCCGCCGCAGGGTTAATGATTGGCTAATTCAAGCACCGCCGATTGTAAACTGAAATCGAGGCGCCGCGCCACCGCCGCGCCTTTAGTCCTCAGCCTCCGAACGCCAATCGAACGCCTCTGAGCAAAGCGCGACGAACATCAGCTTGGTCTCGCCGAATTGAACCTCGTCGCGGTCCTTAAGCTCCCGTTTCTCGCCGAGCACCAGATCGCCGTTGAGATAGGTGAGATTCTCGCCGTCGCCGTGGCTGACATAGAACCGGCGGTGCCGACCGTCGTAAACGATATGGGCGTGGGTTTCGCGGGAGATGTGGGTATCGCCGAAATCGAGCCGGATCCGCTGGCCGGCGGCGCGTCCGACGCTGTTGAGACCGTAGCCGATCTCGACCGACCGGCCGCGGCCGGGGCCCTCGAGCACGACGAGCCAGCCGGCGGGCGGATTATCGCTCGCCCCGTCGCCGAGCTCGTCGGCGTCGAAGCCGTAAAGCCGGGTCTTCGGCTCGGCGGATGCGGCGGCCGGCGGCGCCGGCGGCGGCGCGGGATCTTCCGCAGGGCGCGCCGGCGCGATCTCCAGGGGCGGCGGCTCGGGCGCGATCGGCCGGCGCTCGTCGCCGCCGCCGCGGTAGCGTTCGCGGAACGGTTGAGCGTCGCCCGCACCCGGGCCGCCCCGATCCTCCATCCGGGTCAAGGGCTCGAAGTCGCCGCCCTTGCCCTTCTTGTCCCGCCTGAAAATCATGAGCTGCGCCTTTCCTCTCGCCTGGCGACGTATTATGGCTGGCGAAGGCGGGGCTGTCACCGGTTTGGAGCCTGGCGAGGAGCCGCGCGAACCGTAAAGGCGCGGCGACGAGATGGGGAAAAAAGATGCAGACGGTGGTTATCGGCCGGTCATAAGAGGCTGATTATCGTGTCGACCATGAAACGATGTCTCGCCGGCACGCGGTTCTGGTCATCACATCCGAGACGATGATGGAGATCTCGGACAGCGACTCCCGCAACGGCCTGTTCGTGCAGGAGGATGGCGCGTGGATGCGCGTTCGCAGCGCCCGGGTCCGCGCCAACGACCACGTCCGGCTCGGCGACGCGGCGGTCTCGATCGCCGACATTCTCGCCGACATCGCCCGCAAGCCCGCAGGCGGATCGGGACGCGCCGCCGCCCGGCCCGCCGCCGATATTCGGCGCCCTGGCGCCGCCGCGGGCGGCGGCCCGGACGACCCGCCGCTCGAGCGCTTTCGGCGGCCGCGGCGCAATCCCGAAACCGGTGAAATCGAAGAAGGCTACTAGCGCGCCCCTCGGCGGAGGCGGCCCCCCGCTGCCGGCTGTGCGATGGACGCGCGATACGCGATAAGAGGCTCGCTGATCCATGACGACCAGGCTCCTTGTTTGGGCATTTAGCATCGGCGCCGCGGCCGTGATGATCGGGGTTCTGCGCCTTGTCCTCGGCCCCGATCTGCAGGAGATCCTGCTCGACAGCGACAGCGGCTGGTGGCCCGTGAACATCCACTCTTTCATGTGGGTGGCTTTGTTCATCGGGGTGGGGGAGATCATCCTCCGCTCAAGCTCGGCGGCGGAGGAGGAGAGCCAGCTGCGGCGCGGCTATCTCGGCGACAGCGACATGCTCTTGATCGAGAGCGACCTCGCCGAGATCGGCCGGCGGGTGCGCAAAAGCAAGTTCCGCGAACGTTGCTTCCTGCCGCGCATGATCATGCGCACCGTCGATCAGTATCAAACCAACCGCCAGACCTCGGAGGCGAGCTCGATCCTGAATTCGAGCCTCGAACTCTACATGCATGAGATCGATCTCCGCTACAGCATGCTGCGCTATATCGCTTGGCTGATCCCCTCCTTGGGCTTCATCGGCACCGTCATGGGCATCATGTTCGCCCTGCAATACGCCGGCGATCCCCAGGCCGCCCAGCAAGACGACTTCCTCTATGAAGTGACCTCCCGGCTCGGCGTCGCATTCACAACGACCCTCCTCGCCTTGGTCATGTCCTCGGTGCTCGTCTTTCTGCAGAGCATCGTCCAAGCGCGCGAGGAGCGCGCCCTCAACAGCGCAGGGCAGTACTGCCTCGACCGCCTGATCAACCAGCTGGGAGGCGACCGGAAAGCGTGAGCGAGGACGTCCACCCCTCCGCGCTGACGCCGGGCGCGACGGTCGGCGAGTTCACGGTCGAGCGACTGCTCGGCCAGGGGGCGTTCGCCTTCACCTATCTTGTGACGAACAGTCTCGGCCAGCGCCGCGCGCTGAAAGAGTTCTTCCCAGAGGGCCTCGGCGTCAGCCGCGCGTCGGACGGCGCCATCGTCGCGCCCTCTCGGAAAGCGGCCGATCAATTCGACCGGCTCCGCCGCGATTTCCGGTCGGAAGCTGAGATCGTAGCCGGGCTGCGCCATCCCAACGTGGTCGAGGTTTTGGGCTTCGTCGAGGCGAACGACACCTCCTACTACGCCATGCAATATTATGAAGGCCTGCCCTTCGACCGGATCTTATTCGAAAGCGGACCCTTCACGCCGGAGACCGCCCGAAAATACTTCAACGCCCTCCTTGAGGGTCTCGACTACATCCACGGCAATCAGGTTTTCCACCGCGACATCAAGCCTGCGAACATCTTTCTCAACGCCGAGCGGGACGAGCCCATCCTCCTCGATTTCGGGGCCGCGAAACTGGCGGCGAGCGAAGGCACGGAGATGAATTCGCGGCTGATCGGAACCGACAATTACCGCGCGAAGGAACAAATGTCGGACCGCGGCGAGATCGGTCCCTGGACCGACATCTACGGGCTGTCGGCGACTTTTTACCGGATGATCTCGGGCGAGCTGCCCGCCGATGTCGGTCTCCGCCAGGACATCGCCTTGGAAGGCGGCGAGGATCCGCTGAAATCCTTGAAAAAGGACCCGCAGGTCGCCGCGCGGTTCGACCCGGCCTTCCTCCACGCCCTCGATATCGGCATGAACCTGCGCCGCCAGGACCGGCCGCAATCGGTTTCCGAATGGCGCGAATTCCTCAGCCGCCCGGCGCCGACGGGAGAGGCCGGCGGCGGCGCAGGTCGCGGAGGCGGCCCGGCGCCCGGCCCCCAGGCGCCGGGACGGGGCCCGAGCCCGACGGACGGCGGCCTTGGCCGTTTTGAAGAAGACGAAGGCGAGGGAACGCCCTGGGCGCGCTACGCCCTCGCCGCGCTCGCGGTCGGCGCGATCGGCGGCGGAGGGGCGTGCGCCTCCCACCCCGCCCTCTGGCGGGGCGGCGGCGTCGGCGTACTGCGCCACGCCCCCGCCCCCGCCGCCCCCGACCCCGCGGACGCCGCCGCCGCGCCTGCGCCCGAACCCACGCTGAGCGAGCCCGAGGCCTGGGTGGCCGCGCTGCAAGGGGACACGCTGGAAAGCTATCAGCGCTATCTCGAGCAATATCCAGACGGCCCAAACGCCGTGAAAGCGCGCGTCGAGGTCGACAAATACGAGGCCGAGGCCTGGTCCGAGGCCCAGTCGCGCGACACGGTCGCCGGTTATGAGGACTATTTGGCGAAGTTTCCGTCGAGCGGACGGGCGGACCAGGCCCGCGCCCGGATCGAGGAGATCCAGCGCGCCGAGGAGATCGCCCGCGAGCGGGCCGAACGCCTTCGCCGCGAGGAAGCCGGCGACTGGCAGGCCGCCGCCGCCGCGAACACGATCGACGCCTATCGCGGTTATCTCAACAAGCACGCCGGCGGCGCCAATGCGAGCGAGGCCCAGCGCCGGCTCGCCGCCCTGGAGGCGGAGAAAGCGGATGAAGACGCTTGGCGGACGGCCGTCAGCCTCAATTCGAAACGCGCGTTCGAAACCTACCAGCAGGCCTTCCCCCAGGGCCGTCACGTCGTCGAAGCGATGCAGAAGATCGATGAACTCACGCCCAAGCCCGGGCAAAGGTTCCGCGATTGCGCAAGCTGCCCCGAAATGGTGATCCTGCCCACTGGCAGCTTCACCCAGGGCGGGCCGCCCGACGATCCGAATGCGAAATCCAACGAGCAGCCGGTGCGGTCGGTTTCGTTCAACAGCTATTTCGCAATGGGCGTGACGGAGGTGACGTTCAACGAGTATCAAGCTTGCGTCGACGCCGGCGGTTGCACCCCGTCGGGGGGCGACGGCGGCTGGGGCCGCGGCAACCGGCCCGTCATCAACGTCACTTGGAACGACGCGCGGAAATACGCCTCCTGGCTGTCGAACACCACCGGGGAGTCCTACAACCTGCCCTCGGAAAGCCAGTGGGAATACGCCGCGCGCGCCGGTGAAACCCGGCCTTGGCCCGGCGGATCGCCCGCGGCGATCTGCGCCGTGGGCAACGGAGCCGACGCCTCCAGCGGCGTGCCCTGGGCGAACGGAGCCTGCACCGACCCCGTCGGCGATCGGACGATGCCGGTCGGCGCGCTCGCCGCTAACCCCTTCCAGTTGAAGGACATGATCGGCAATGTCGGCGAGTGGACGCTGGACTGCAACACGATCAGCTATCGCAACGCACCGAACGACGGCAGCGCGGACTCCAGCGGTTCATGCAACCAGAACGTCGTGCGCGGCGGGTCTTGGTTTTCGGGGCCGAACGAGCTTCGATACTCCGCCCGCCTAATGCAGCGCAGCCAGGACAAGAACGACCTTACGGGCTTCCGCGTGGTCCGCGCCGTGGAGGGCTGAGCGTGGCGGCGTCCGTCCTTTCCGCGGACACGCTCGACGGGGCGGGCGACGCCATCGTCGGCGATCGCAGCGAACAGCAGGACGCGTTCCAGCTCGCGGTCTGGACCGGCCGCGGCGCGCCGGCCGGCGGCGGCCTCGCGGGGGGTCGCGCCGACGGGTTGGGCGGGCACGCCGGCGGAGCGATCGCGGCGCGCGCGGCCGTGAATGCGGGCCTTGCGGCGTTTCTGGGCCAGGACGGTGCGCTGGGCGATCGGTTGGAACGGGCCTGCCGCGCCGCAAACGCCGCCGTCGCCGAGGCCAAGGCCGCCGACCCCGAAACCCTCTCCGACATGGGCTGCACCTTCATCTTGGCGGCGGCGGGGCCGGACGAGATCCATTGGTGCTCCGTGGGCGACAGTCTTTTGCTCGTTCTGGACGAGACCGCGGCGCATCGGCTCAACGCCGACCACTCGATGGCGCCGGTGCTCGACGATCTCGTCGCCTCAGGCGATCTCGACCCCGAAGCGGCGCAAACAGACCCCCGGCGCAACCAGCTGCGCTCGGCGATGACGGGGGGCGAGCTGCGCTTGATCGACGTCTCTCGCGCGGACGTCGCCTTCGCCGGCGGCCAGTCGATCATTGTCGCAAGCGACGGCCTTCTGGCGCTCGACGAGGCGGGCCTGCTGGCGGCGGCCGAGCGCGGCAAGCGCCTTTCGGAGAAGGTGGACCACCTCCTCGCTGCGACCCGGCGCGCCCAGCGGGCGGGCCTCGACAACACCACCGTCGCCCTGATCGGCCGTCGCCCGCGGTCGTGGTGGCCGTTCAGCAGGCGGTCATCCTAGGCTATATAGTCTTCGGGCTTACGCCACCGCCAGGAGGTCTCATGCGCTTTTTCGTTCGCTCCGCCGCGTCGGCCCTCGCGCTCGCCGCATTGGCCGCGCCGGCTCTGGCGCAGGAGCCGGCCCCGGCCGGCGGCGGTGTCGACTCGGCCGAGGAAGACTGGCGCAACAGCACCCGGAACCGGAAAACACCGGACTTCACCCCGCGCCCAACCCCGCAAAACACTGGAACCGGCGGCGTCATCCCGGAGCTGACGCCCATGGAGCCCCTCGACCCGATCGAAACGCTGCCGGACACCTCGCAACAACACCTCAATCGCCTGCGCACCGAGGTCATCGCCGACCTGCGCGATCCGAATGCGACCTTCGAGCCGAGCCCGGCGGCCCAGGCCGATCCATCGCTCGCCGCCGATGAACAAGCGGCCTGGCAGGGCATCCTGACCGACCTGCAGGGCGGAGGCGGCGGCGCACCGGCGCAATCGGGGCCGAACCAAGTGGCGGTCGCCGGGCGGCCCGGCGGCGCGCCGGCCCAGCCAAGCGCCTTTTCAGGCGGGGGCGGCCAAGCCAGCGCCGCCGAGCTGCTCCAGCAGCTTGGCCAGGCGCAACCGCAGAGCGGCGGCGGACAGTCCGGCCAACAGGGACAGGCCGGCGGCGGCCAGGTTCAGCAGGCGAGCGCGCCGGCGCCGGGCGGCGGGGCGCCAGCGGCGCCGCCCCAACCGGGCGGGCAAGCCGGTCAACAAGGCCAGACCGGCCAACAGGGACAGGCCCAGCCCGGGGCCCAGGGCGGCCAGGCCAGTCAACAGGCCTCGGCGGCGGGCGGCGGCGCAGGTCAGGCCGCCTCCGGGGGCGGACAGGGTCAAGGTCAGAGCCAGGGCGGCGGACAAGGCCAAGGTCAGAGCCAAGGCGGCGGCC
>CAYYNG010000093.1:0-6794 GCA_964472435.1 uncultured Hyphomonadaceae bacterium
TCGGTAGATAAAATAACTGGAATAATTTGCGTGTCGAATGCGTTAGCGATCGCCAGCTCTCTTAGAACCTCATCAGAGGTAGAGGAATGTTTGCTAATCAGGCATATGAGGCAATTAGTCTTATTAATGCCTTCCGTAATTACCCGTCGAAAGGGTTCGCCAGGCTCGATTGTTACATGATCCTGGAAAATTGATAGGCCAAATGCTTTGAGCTCCGATCTTAGGCGATCTGCCTGAAAAATATCTTCTCTAGCATAACTTATAAACGCGTCGTTGTCGGTCATAAAAATCTCCCCCGCGGACCATTAAGAACGGAGCTGTCCGCAACTTCAAGTGGGCCGTTGGGGAATTTGGTGTTGACTATTCACGATCTCTAATTCGGGAACCTGCTTTCTGGGAACGGTAATTTGCGCCAGCTCCCCCAATCAATCCGACCGAACTCATCGCCGGGCTAGTTTTGGGCATGGTCGATAGAAAGGGGCGGCGGCCTCGGTATTCCGGGCAGGACCGGGACGAGATCCGGTATCTCCGCGCCCAGGGCATGGCCCATCACGCGATCGGCCGGCGGCTCGGGTGCTCTGAACATACCATCGCCCGCCAGGTGTCGGAGCACGGGCTGGATGTCCCGCCCGAGCCCCAGGAATTCGCCTGGCTTGCGCTGCACCACCGCCTCCGCGCCCTTGGCCGCCGGCTCGCCTCGCCCACGCTGCGGGCGGCCGACGAAGCGATCCTCTCGGAGGCCTTGGCGAAAACCGCCGAGGCGCTGGACCGGATCGCCCGCAAAGACAAACGAAAGGCCAAAGCCATGGCTGATGCGCCGAAGAAATTACGCCTCGAGGATATGGATGAAGACGAGCTCCGCGCCCGACTGGTCAAGCTGGTGCTTGGACTGGAGACAAAGGGCGGAAGCGGAGATGGCGGGCCGGACGATGAGCTCGGCGGAGGTGGTGAACCTGGCGAAGGCCCCCTTCCTGGGGATGGCGCGGGCGAGCCAGAGGCCCCCTGAGGGCGGCTGGCGGGTCTGGCTGTTCCTCGGCGGCCGGGGGGCGGGCAAGACCCGAGCCGGCGCCGAATGGGCCCGGTTCTCGGCGCTCTTCGGCGGCTGCCGCCGCATCGCCCTGGTCGCCCCGACGCTGGGGGACGCGCGCGAGGTGATGATCGAGGGGCCGAGCGGGCTCCGCGCCATCACCCCGCCTTGGGGCGAGCCGCCGGTCTACGAGGTCTCGCGCCGGCGGCTCCTCTGGCCCAATGGCGCCGAAGGGTTCGTCTTTTCGGCCGAAGACCCAGCCAGCCTGCGCGGGCCCCAGTTCGACGCGGCCTGGGCCGACGAGCTCGCCGCCTGGCCCAAGGGCGTTGCGACCTGGGACATGCTGGAAATGGGCCTCCGTCTCGGCGAGGCCCCCCGCGTTGCGGCCACCACCACGCCTCGGCCGACGCCGCTGATCAAACGGCTCGCGGCCGACCCTGCGACGGCGATCACGCGCTCGGGCACGCGGGAGAACGCGGCGAACCTCGCCGGCGGCTTCCTGGCGGCGGTGGAGCGGGCCTATGGCGGCACGCGGCTCGGCCGGCAGGAGCTCGAGGGCGAGTTGATCGAAGACCCCCCCGGCGCGCTCTGGACGCGGGGGGTGATCGAGGGGGCCCGCGTCGCCGCAGCCCCGGAGCGGTTGGACGAGGTGGTCGTCGCGGTGGATCCGCCGGCGACCTCCGGCCCCCGCTCCGACGCCTGCGGGATCGTGGCGGCCGGCGCGGTTGAGGCCGACGGGTTCGGCCGGCGCTGTTTCGTGCTCGCCGACGCCTCGGCCCAGGGGCTTTCGCCGTTGGACTGGGCGGGCCGGGCCGCGGCGCTAGCCGTGGAGGTCGGCGCGGGCTCGGTCGTCGCCGAAGCGAACCAGGGCGGCGAGATGGTGGCCCATGCGCTAGAGACGGCCGGGTGTTCCGTGCCCGTCCGATTGGTGCGGGCGAAAGCCGGCAAGCGCGCCCGGGCCGGGCCCGTCGCCGCGCTCTATGAAAAGGGCGCCATCGCCCATGCCGGCGTCTTCAAGGCGCTGGAGGATGAAATGTGCGCCTTCGGGGCCGACGGCGTCGGCAGCCCAGACCGGGTCGACGCCCTCGTCTGGGCGGTCTGGGCCCTGATGATCGACAAACGCGCCGCCCCCAGGGTGCGCGGGATCTAAAACCAAATTGGAGGACCGGCATGGACTGGCCTTGGCGAATGGGCGCGGAGCGGAAGTCCGCAGGCGGCCCCTTGATAGCGCTGTCCCAGCTTGGCGCGGCGCAGTGGGGCGGACGGGATGCGCGGTCCCTCGCGCGCGATGGATACGGACGAAACGCGGTCGCCCATCGCTGTGTGCGGATGATTGCGGAGGCCGCCGCCTCGGTGCCGCTGAAAGGCGAGGGCGAGGCGCTCGCCGCCCTGATCGCGCGGCCGAACCCGGACGAGCCGAGCGCCGCCTTTTGGGAGCGCCTCATCGCCCAGCTGCAGATCGCCGGCAACGCCTTTGTCGAGGCGGTGAGCCTCGAGCCCGCGGGGCCGCCACACGCGCTCTTCGCGCTACGGCCCGATCGGACGCGGGCCCTGGCGGACAAGCGCGGCTGGCCCGAGGCCTGGGCCTATCGCGGGCCTTCGGGCGAGCGCCGGATCGGGCGGGACGAGGAGGGGTGGAGCCCGGTCTTGCACCTCAAGCTCTTCCATCCCTCTGACGACATCTACGGCATGTCGCCGCTCTCGGCCGCGCGCATGGCGCTCGACCTCCACAACGCCTCGGCCGATTGGGCGAAGGCTTTGATCGACAACGCCGCCCGGCCCTCCGGCGCCCTCGTCTATGGCAAAGACGGCGCCCGGATGACCGACGATCAGTTCGATCGCCTCAAGACCGAACTCGAAGCCGCCCACCAGGGCGCGCGCAATGCGGGCCGGCCGCTGCTTCTCGAAGGGGGGCTCGACTGGAAACCGATGAGCCTGTCGCCGGCTGAGATGGATTTTCTCGAGGCCCGGAATGGCGCGGCGCGGGAGATCGCGCTCGCCTTTGGCGTGCCGCCCATGCTGCTCGGGATACCGGGGGACAATACCTATGCGAACTATAAGGAGGCGAACCTCGCCTTCTGGCGGCTGACGGTTCTGCCGCTGGTGCAGAAGCTGGCGGCGGCGCTTTCGGGCTGGCTCGGCGTTAAATTCGAAGAGGCGAGCATCCGGTGCGACCTCGATGCCGTGCCGGCCCTCGCCGGCGAACGGGAGGCGCTCTGGGCGCGGCTCGAGGCGGCGAGCTTCCTCACCGATGCGGAACGTCGCGAGATGGCGGGTCTGCCGCCCCGGGAGGCGGCCCCATGAAACTCGACCGACGGCTGACCCTCGCCCTTATCGCCACATTGGTCATCCAGGCGGCCGGAGCGTTCCTCTGGGCCGGCGCCGCCGCCGAGCGCATCAATGCGCTGGAACTAGAGCTCGCCACCCGCCGGCCCGAGGGCCAACGGCTCGCCCGGGTGGAGGCGCAGCTCGAAGCGATCCGCGGCCAACTCGACCGGATCGAGCGCAAGCTCGACGGCATGGACTGACATTAGCTGGCTCGCGCGGCGGCGCGAGCTGGGGGACCAAACATGACATCAAAACCGCCCCTTCTGATCGAAGGGTATGCGGCGCTGTTCGGCGCGCCGGATTTAACGGGCGACGTGGTGCGCGCGGGCGCGTTCGCCCGCAGCCTGCGGCGCAACAAAACGCGGCCCATGCTGCTGCAGCATCGCTCGGGCGCCGTCGCTGGCCGCTGGACCCGGATGATGGAGGACGGGCGCGGGCTTTATGTCCGTGGGCTGATTGAAAACGACGGCGCGGCGCGGCTCGCGCAGGCCGGCCTCGACGGCCTTTCCATCGGGTTCCGCCCCGTCCTGTGGCGCGCGCGGGCGCCCGAGGGGCGGGAGCTGCTCGAAATCGACCTCGTGGAGGTCTCCCTCGTCGCCCGGCCGATGCAGCCGGCGGCGCGATTTTCGCCCCTGGGCGCCCGCCGATTGGCGGCGTGACCCCGGCGCGCACCCAAGATCCCAAGGCGCGGCCGAAGGATGCAACCCGTTGGTTTGACAAGGAAACCCAATGACCAAAGAGACCAAGATGGCGGCGGGGCTCGAAGCCAAGACCGCCGCGGCCGAGACCCTGGCCGCGTTCGAAGCCTATAAGGAGGCGAACGAGGCGCGCCTCGCTGAGATCGAAAAGCGCGGCCACGTCGATCCTCTGGTCGACGAGCGGCTCGCCCGCATCGACCGCCGGCTGGAGGCGCTGAGCCTCAAAGCCGCGCGCCCGGAACTCGCCGCGGGCGAACCTGAGGCGGACACGGAGCAGAAATCGGCCTGGACCCGGTATCTCCGCACCGGAGATGAAAGCGGCCTTGCGCGGCTCGATGTCAAATCGTTGATGACCACGGACGATCAGGGCGGCTTCGTCGCCCCGGTCGAGCTCGATCGGCTGATCGAGGCGCGGCTTATGGACGCCTCGCCCATGCGGCCCATCGCAACCGTGCGGCAAACCTCGTCAGGTGTCTTCCGCAAACCGATCGGCACGGGCGCGGAAGCCCGGTGGGCCGGGGAGGCGGAAGCGCGGGTGGAGACGGCCTCGGCTCTGCAGCTGATCGATTTCCCGGCAGGCGAGCTCTACGCCCAGCCGGCGGCGACCCAGGCTCTCTTGGACGACGCCTTCGCCGATATCGACGAGTTCATCGCAACCGAAGTCGAAAGCGCCTTCTCAGCGCAGGAGAGCGCGGCCTTCGTGAATGGCGACGGGGTGAACAAGCCCCGCGGGTTCTTGAACTACACGATCGTCGACGAGACCGCCCACGCCCACGGCCAGATCGGCTCGATCACAGGCGATGTGACGGCTGCAACGGGTCCGGACGACCTCATCGACCTCGTCTACACGCCGAAATCCCAGTTCCGAGCCAACGGCCGGTTCGTGATGAACCGGCGCACGGTCTCGGTGATCCGGAAACTGAAGGACACGGACGGCCAGTATCTCTGGCAGCCGGGCCTCGGCGGGGAGGCGGCGACCCTGCTCGGCTATCCGATCACCGAGATCGAGGACATGCCGGATATCGGGCCCGGGAACGCCGCGATCGCCTTTGGCGACTTCCGGCGCGGCTATCTGATCGTCGACCGGCAAGGCGCCACGGTGCTGCGCGATCCCTACTCGGCCAAACCCTTCGTCCTCTTCTACACGACCAAGCGCGTGGGCGGGGGCGTTCAGAACTTCGACGCGATCAAGGTGATGGTCTCCTAAGGGAGGCCCGCTCGCCTGACGCTTTGAAGCGGCGGCGCCCAACCGGCCCCCGGAGCGTTCCCCGCCCCTCCCCGCACCGCCCCGGGGGGCGCCGGGCGCCGCCGATTTTTTTCACTCAATTCAGGACAAACTCCCATGATCGACGACGTCGTCACCGCCATCATCCGCCAAGCCGCGCTCTTGACGAAACCTCAGCAAGACGAGGTCTCGACCCGGCTCGCGGAGGTCATCGCCACCCTCGTCACCTCCACCGGAACAGAGATCGACGACGAGCTCGCCCGCTCGATCGTCATCCCGCTGGTCGCCCGCGTATCGACCAAGCTCGAAGCGCTCGTCTAAGCGCGTCGCGGCGAGGGACATGGAACCGATGACGATCACGGCGCTCGCGCCGCCGGCCGAGGAGCCTTTGTCCCTCGCCGCGGCGAAAGACTATTTGCGCATTGGCCATGACGGGGAGGACGCGCTTGTCGCGGACCTCCTCGCCAGCGCCCGGGCCCGGCTTGAGCAAGCCGCGGGATTGGCGTTGGTGACGCGCGTCCTGCGGCTCACGCTCGCCGCTTGGCCGGATCATCTGCTCGTCCGCGGGCTCGGGTTGCGGCCAGGACCTGTTCAACGGTTGCTCGGCGTCCGGATCGTCGATGCGACGGGCGCCCCCGACGACGTGACGGATTTCTTCTCCCATGGGGGCGGCCGGGTCTGCGTCCGGCCGAGCCGGCTCACCCCGCCTATCCCGGTCGAGGGGCGCGCCGAGATTGAGTTCGAAACCGGCTTCGGCGCGGCCTCGGACGTGCCCGGGGACCTGCGGCTCGCCCTTAAGCTCCTGCTCGCCGAGGGCTATCGCCGCAGAGACGCGGGGGCCTCAGGGGGAGCCCTTCCGCCGGACGTCGCCGAAATCCTCGCCCAACGCCGGGAGGTGCGGCTATGAGCCTCGATGGATACCTCGCCGCCTCGGCCGAAGCGGACCTTCAGCGGGCGCTGCTCGCGGCGCTAAGGGCGGACCCGACCGTGCAGGCCGTGTTCGGCGCGCCCGCGCGGGTCTTCGACGACGAGACCCGCGGCGCGGCCTATCCCTACGCCGTCTTTGAGCGGCATGAGACCCGGCCCGCCGGCGCGGCGACAGTCGAGGGCCAGGAGCACATTCTAACCTTCGCGGTTCTTTCGCGAGACGGCGGACGCGGCGAGGCGCGGGAGGCGCTCGGCGCCCTGCGACTGGCCGTCGAGCGCGCCACCCTCGCCATCGACGGTCAGACGGTCGTTCTCGTCCAGCCGCTCTATGCGGACGTCTTCCGCACCAATGACCGGCGCCGGTTCCGCGGACTGCTCCGCGTGCGCATCATCACAGAGGAGGCGGCGCCATGAGCGGACAACGCGGCCGCGACATCTTGCTGAAACTCTCCGACGGCGGCGCGCCGGCGGTCTTTTTGACCGTCGCCGGCGTCCGCGCGAGCGCGATCGCGCTCTCGGCGGGGGCCGTGGACGGGACCAGCGCGGACAGCCCCGAAGCCTGGCGCGAGCTGATCGCGGGGGCGGGCGT
>CAYYNG010000094.1:0-6690 GCA_964472435.1 uncultured Hyphomonadaceae bacterium
ACCGGATCTCCGTTGTGAAGGTGCCGTACTGCCTGCGCGTTTCCGAAGAGACCCAGATCTACAAGAAGCTCCTCGAGCAAAGCGCTCTGGGCGAGGCGCCCTGCGCGCCGGAAACCTTGCAGATCATGGCCCGCTTCAGCGTGCTGACCCGGCTGCAGGAACACGACAATTCCTCGCTTTACTCGAAGATGCGGGTCTATGACGGCGAGTCGCTGAAGGACACGGACCCCCGCGCCAAGTCGATGCAAGAGTACCGAGACGAGGCGGGAGTCGACGAGGGGATGAATGGGCTCTCGACCCGCTTCGCCTACAAGGTGTTGTCTGAGACGTTCAACCACGACACGGACGAGGTCTCGGCTGATCCCGTGCACCTATTCTACGTGTTGGACCAGGCCATCCGGCGGGAGCAATACCCCGACGAACTCGAGGAGACCTATCTCGATTTCATCAAGACGGAGCTGGCGCCGCGGTACGCCGAATTCATCGGTTACGAGATCCAGAAAGCCTATCTTGAGAGCTACTCCGACTACGGCCAAAACCTCTTTGATCGCTACATCGCCTACGCCGACGCGTGGATCGAAGACCAGGACTACAAAGACCCAGACACAGGCCAGATGTTCGATCGGGAAATCCTGGATCAGGAGCTCGCCAAGATCGAACGGCCGGCGGGGGTTGCGAACCCGAAAGACTTCCGGAACGAGGTGGTGAAATTCGTCCTGCGCGCTCGGGCGGAGAACGAGGGCAAGAACCCCGATTGGCGGCAGTATGAAAAGCTGAAGCGGGTGATTGAACGGCGCATGTTCAGCCAGGTCGAGGACCTCTTGCCGGTGATCAGCTTCGGGGCCAAGCGCGACAAAGATACGGACGCAAAGCACCATGAATTCGTGCAGCGCATGATCGATCGCGGTTATACCGAGCGCCAGGTTCGGCGCTTGGTCGAGTGGTACATGCGCGTCAACAAAGCGGGCTGAGATCTTCCAAGGGAGGGCGCTAGAGCCCCGTGACCCATTTCATCGATCGCCGCTTGAATCCGAAGGATAAAAGCCTCGGCAACCGACGCCGGTTTCTTAAGCGGGTGAGGTCCTACGCCAAGGCGGCGGTCGACCAATCCGTTCGGGACCGGAAAATAAAGGATGTGGACCGCGGTGAGAAGATCGGCGTGCCGGCCGATGGGATCCGCGAGCCGAACTTTCATTATCAGCCCGGCACCGGTCGCAGCCAGCGCGTGTAGCCAGGCAATAAGAACTTCCGCGGGGGCGACCGGATTAAGAAGCCGCCCCAGGGCGGCGGCGGCCGTGGCCGCGCGGGCTCGGACCAGGGGGAGGGCGAGGACGAGTTTCTGTTCGTGCTCTCGCGCGAAGAGTTTCTCGACGTCTTCTTCGAGGATCTCGAATTGCCCGATTTGGTGAAACGGCACCTGAAAGAAATCGAGGAATTCAAGCTTCGGCGCGCGGGCTACACCCTCGTCGGCAATCCTTCAAATCTCAGCGTCGAAAGCACGATGCGGAATGCGCTTGGCCGGCGGATCGCGTTGCGGCGGCCAAAGGATAGCGACATGCTGGCGCTGCAGGCGGAATTGTTTGAGCTGGAAGCCGTCGCCCAGCCGACGCCCGAACAGATCGAACGCCGCAAGGCGATCGAGGCGGAGCTGGAGTCGATCCACACGCGTCGACGAGCGATCCCCTATATCGACCCGTTGGACGTTCGGTTCCGGGCCTTCGACAAGCAGCCCGAGCCCAACGCCCACGCCGTGATGTTTTGCCTTATGGATGTCTCGGCCTCGATGGGCGAGCGGGAGAAGGACCTTGCAAAACGGTTCTTTATTCTCCTGCACCTCTTTCTGAAACGCCGATACGACCGCATCGAAATTGTTTTTATCCGGCATACTCACAATGCAGACGAGGTGGACGAAGAGACGTTCTTTTATTCCCGCGAGACGGGAGGGACGGTGGTGTCGACGGCGCTCAAAGAGATGCGCCGGGTCGTTGAGGCGCGGTATCCGCCCTCGGAATGGAATATCTATGCGGCGCAGGCCTCCGACGGGGACAATATGCCCGGCGATAGCGGGCTCTGTCAGGAACTGCTGACCCAGGCGATCATGCCGCTTTGCCAATACTTCGCCTATATCGAGATCGTCGATGAGGCTGAAACGGAGTTCCTTTCCAGCGACGCCAGCGGCGGCGAGCTCTGGACCGCGTATCGGCGCCTAAGGGCCGACTGGGCCAATTTCGCCATGAAGCGCATCTCCAAACCCGGCGATATCTATCCGGTTTTCCGAGAGCTGTTCGCGAGGGACGCAGCGGAGCGATCGAATGCCTAAACGCCGCCGCAAGCCGCTTTTCGAGGGCCCCGATTGGTCCTTCGACACCATGCGGCGCACCTATGATGCGATCGAAAAAGTCGCGCTCAAGGAACTCAAGCTCGACGTATATCCGAACCAGATTGAAATCATTTCGTCCGAGCAGATGCTCGACGCCTATTCGTCTGTGGGCATGCCGCTGATGTATCGGCACTGGTCGTTCGGGAAACACTTCCTGCGCGAGGAGCGCGCCTATCGGAAGGGGTTTCGCGGGCTCGCCTATGAAATCGTCATCAATTCGAACCCCTGCATTAGTTATAATATGGAAGAGAACACCATGGCGATGCAGACGCTCGTCATGGCCCATGCCGCCTTCGGCCATAATCACTTCTTCAAAAACAACCATCTCTTCCGCCTCTGGACGGATGCGGACGGCATCCTCGACTATCTTGAATACGCGCGAAAATTCATTGCCGAGTGCGAAGAACGGCACGGCGAGGCAGAGGTGGAGCGCGTGCTCGACGCCGCCCACGCGCTCATGTCGCACGGCGTTTTTCGATATGAGCGGCCAAGCGCGCCCTCCTTGAAGGAGGAGCGGGCGCGCCACCGCGAACGCCTCGCCCAAGAAGAGGCCGATGTGAACTATCTCTGGGCCACCTTGCCGGCGCGAACGTCGAAGACCAAGAAACAAAAAGAGCTGGAGCGACGCAAGGATGAGCTTAAGCTCCCAGAAGAGAACCTGATTTATTTTTTAGAGCAATACAGTCCAATTCTCGCAAACTGGCAGCGGGAAATCCTGCGGATTGTTCGTCACATAGCCCAATACTTCCTGCCGCAACGCCAGACCAAGGTGATGAACGAAGGCTGCGCAACCTTCGTTCACTACCACATCACCAACGCGCTTCACCAAAAGGGACTTATCACTGACGGGGCGATGCTCGAGATTCTCCACAGCCATGCAAACGTGATCACGCAGCCAGATTTCGACGATCCGCGGTTCTCGGGCATTAATCCTTACGCGCTCGGCTTCGCCATAATGACTGATATTCAACGCATGGCGACCGAACCGACGGAGGAGGACCGCGCCTGGATGCCGGAGGTCGCGGGCAAAGGCGATTGGCTCAGCATCTTACAGCACGTCTGGGCCAACTATCGCGACGAGTCCTTCATTCAGCAATATCTCAGCCCGAAGGTGATGCGCGACTTCCGGATGTTCGCCCTCGCCGACCGCCTAGATGTCGGCTTCTACACGGTGACCGACATCCATAACGAACAGGGCTACCGCGAGATCCGCAACGAGCTCGCCCAGAACCACGATATCTCGGTCAACGAGCCGGACATCCAGATCGTAGACGTGGACCTGCTAGGCGACCGAACCTTGATGCTGAATTGCTCGAGCCATAGCAGCGCCGCCCTGGCGAGCCGGGACCGCGACGGCGTGCTAACCCATATCGAACGGCTTTGGGGCTATGATGTCGTATTAGAAGAGACCCCGCTCAAAGCGGCCGCTGAATAAGGCGGCGTGCTAGCCGAGCGTGACGGCCGTGCCGGAGACGGACACCATCATCATCGAGCCGCCCTGGCCGACCACTTCATAGTCGATGTCCACACCGACGACGGCGTCGCCGCCCCGGGCCCGCGCTTCTTCCATCATTTCGTGAACGGCTGTCTCACGCGCCTCCCGGATCGTCTTCTCATAGGCCTCCGATCGGCCTCCGACGATGTCGCGAATGCCGGCGAAAATATCTTTG
The DNA here is from genome assembly GCA_964472435.1 of uncultured Hyphomonadaceae bacterium. Lineage (GTDB taxonomy): Bacteria > Pseudomonadota > Alphaproteobacteria > Caulobacterales > Hyphomonadaceae > CAYYNG01. Next base: position 4,051 of record CAYYNG010000094.1, read on the forward strand.
AAGATATGCGCGCCAATGATCGCCTCGCCGGTTACAAGTCCGTTATAATCCGTGATTGCGCGGCCCTCGATGCCAGGTGTCGTGGTGATGATCATAGCGCCTCTCCTGTCCTGTCCCGTCCTCGCCAAAGTATGCGGTCCGCAGCGCCCGGATGGAAGCTCGCGGAGCGGCGCTTTCGGTCACGCCCGTTGCGAGCCGTCCTTTCGGCGACATAGCCCTCTACGAAGGTTGCGACATTGTCGGACGCGGTTGCGGCGAAGGCCGGGAATTGGTTAGGGCCCGCCCCGCCGCCGGCGAGGTCGGACAAGCTGCGAAATCCGATAAACGGGGTCCCGTGCGCGTGAGCGACGACGGCGATCGCCGCGGTCTCCATATCGGCTGCTTGCGCCTCGAACGTTTGATGGAGATAGGTCCGAAAGGCCGCGTTATCGAGGAAGATGGAGCCCGTCACCCCGGATCCGCCGACCCTGGCCTTAGGTGCATTGTAGAGACACGCGCCGTTCGTTCCGCACTGTTGAAGTTCAATGGTTTCGGCGGCCCGCCGCGCCGCCGCTAAGAGTTCGGGATCGGCCTCGAACCAGAACTGATAGGGTGTGCCGGTTGTCGCGCCGGAGGGGCGGACGCCTCGCGGCGCCATGAAACCGAATGGAGAATAGGGCAGCGGCGCGCCCCAGGGGGCGTTTTCGGCGACGCCGTCTTCGGTCTCGCGCAGGAAGAGAAACTCGTCATACTTGCCCCAACGTTCGGGGACAGCGATGTCTCCGATGGAGAGCTCCGGGTCGAGGCCGCCCGCGACCCCGCTGACGACGATCTCGGACACCGAGAAACGATCAAGGGCGAGCTGCGTGTTCATCGCCGCATTCACCGGGCTGACGCCGGTCTTGAAGACAACGACAGGGGACCCCGCCAGATCGCCGGTAACGAAATCGACACCCTGTAGAGTGATCGTTTCAGGCGCAGAGAGGCGCGAGACATGAGCGTCGAATTCGGTCGTGATCGGGGTCGCGATTAGAATGCGGGGCGTGGCGTCGACCTCTGTGAGCTCCGCGAACCTCGGCGTTGCGCAGGCCGCCAAAGCCAATAGCGAAATGACGATTGTCCGCTGCGCGCGCATGGGGATCTCCTGCCTGACTTGAGCCCCACCATGGCGCGGCTGTGTGACAGCTCTTACCGGACTTGCGCGCTACTCCGCTGCGCGCTCGGGGCTCGGGTGGGTCAGCGCCTCGAGCATTGCGATCGCCGCATCCGTGATCACCGTTCCCGGCGGGAAGATCGCGGCCGCGCCGGCAGCGCGCAGGGCGTCGAAGTCTTGCGGCGGGATGACGCCGCCGACCATGATCTGCGTTGCCGCCGCGCCTTCATTGCCGAGCGCGCGCCGAAGTTCCGGCACAAGCGTCAGGTGCCCCGCGGCCAGCGAGGAGGCGGCGACGATGTCGACGCCGGCAGCCCGGGCGTCGCGCGCGGCTTCTTCCGGCGTTTGGAAGAGCGGGCCGATCTCGACCTCCCAGCCAAGATCCATCAGCGCCGAGGCGACGACTTTCTGGCCGCGGTCGTGGCCGTCCTGGCCCATTTTGGCGATATAGATCTTCGGCTTGCGTCCGTGAACTGTCTGGAACGCTTCGGCACGCGCGCGAACCTCAACAGCGCCGGCCTTGTCGCGCACGCCATCGCCATAGACGCCCTGGATCGAGCGGATCACGGCCTGGTGGCGGCCTTGGCTGCGTTCGACGGCCTCTGAGATTTCGCCCACAGTCGCCTTGGCGCGGGCGGCTTCGACGGCCAATGCGAGGAGGTTGCCGTCGTTCGACGCGGCTGCGGCGGCGATCGCGTCGAGCTTCTGGTCGACCTCGGTTTGGCTCCGCTCCGATTTGAGGCGGGCGAGCTTGTCGAGCTGCATCCGCCGAACCGTTGCATTGTCCACCTTGAGGACCGGGACGTCCTCCGGCTCGTCCAAGACGAATTTGTTTACGCCGACCACGGTCTGTTCGCCGCTGTCGATCCGCGCCTGCGTTCGAGCGGCGGCCTCCTCGATCCGGAGCTTTGGCAAGCCCTCCTCGATCGCCTTGGCCATGCCGCCGAGCTTCTCCACCTCGTGGATATGCTCCAGCGCGCGCCTGGCGAGATCATGGGTCAAGCGCTCGACGTAATAGGAGCCGCCCCACGGATCGATCGTCTGGCAGGCGCCGGCCTCCTGCTGCAGGAAGAGCTGCGTGTTCCGTGCGATGCGGGCGGAGAAATCCGTCGGCAAAGCAAGGGCTTCGTCGAAACTGTTCGTGTGAAGACTTTGCGTTTGGCCGCCTGCGGCCGCGATGGCTTCAAGGCAGGTGCGGATGACGTTGTTATAGACGTCCTGGGCGGTCAGGCTCCAGCCAGAGGTTTGGGAATGGGTCCGTAGGCTGAGGGATTTATCCGATCTCGGCGCGAATTCGTCGCGCACCAATTTCGCCCAGAGGAGGCGTGCGGCGCGCATTTTGGCCACCTCCATGAACGTGTTCATGCCGATCGCCCAGAAGAACGACAAGCGCGGCGCGAAGCGGTCCACGTCCAGCCCCGCCTCCATGCCGGCTCGGATGTACTGCAGCCCGTCCGCCAGCGTGTAGGCCAGTTCCAGGTCCGCCGTCGCCCCGGCCTCCTGCATGT
>CAYYNG010000095.1:0-6671 GCA_964472435.1 uncultured Hyphomonadaceae bacterium
CAACAACATGCTGCAGCAAGGCGAGGAGGCTTCGGTCCGGTCGGCCGCCTATGCCAACGAGGCCGACGCCGCGCGGGCCGCAGCCGAACAGGCCCGGGCGGCCTCCGACGCCATGGGCGAGCGGTTTCAAATGTTCGCAAACATCGCGACCGACTGGCTATGGGAGACGAACGCCGAAGGCCACGTGATTTATTTCGCCGGTCGCGCCGCCGATCGGATGGCCCGCCCTCGCCGCGAGCTCATGGGCGAGCACTTCCTTAAGTTCTTGAACTTCCGCGAGAACGACATGGAGCGCCTAGCGGACGCCCTCAACCGAATCGAACCCTATTCCGACATTCCCGTCCGCTATCTCGACGCTGACGGCGCCGAGTTCATCTTCGAGCTTTCCGCCTCGCCGAGCTTCAACGCCGCCGGGGTTTGCACGGGCTATGTCGGGGTCGGGCGAGACGTCACCGATCGGATTCGCGCCGAAAACGACGTCCGGTTCCTCGCCGAGAACGATAAGCTCACCGGTCTCGCCAACCGGCACACGTTCAACACGCGCCTCGACGATGAGATCGCGGCCGTGGAAGGGCGGGGGGCGGCCCTCTTCGCAATCGATCTTGACGACTTCAAATCGGTTAATGACAGCTATGGCCACCATGTCGGCGACGCGCTTTTGATCGAGGTCGCCGCCCGGATCAATTCCTGCATCCGCAAGGGCGATTGGGCGGCCCGGCTGGGCGGCGACGAATTCGTCGTCATCTCGATGGGCTACGACCCCGATAAGTGGACCACGGACCTGGTCGCAGACCGGATACTGGAACGGCTCGCCGAACCCTACCGGATCGAAGAGCTGGAGCTGCACATGTCGGCGTCCATCGGCGTCGCCCGGTTCCCGCAGGACGCGACATGCGCTCGCAAGCTGACGAAGTACGCCGACATGGCCCTTTACGCCGCCAAGGAGGCCGGCCGGAACCAGTGGCGCGCCTTCAGCCCGGCGATGGAGCAGGCGGCGACCCAGCGCAAGCTGCTTGAGACGGGGCTCCGCGACGCCATGGAGCGCGGCCAGCTCGACGTCTGGTATCAGCCGCTCGTCAATCTGAGCGGGGAGACCGTTTCGGGGTTCGAGGCTTTGGCGCGCTGGGTGGATGACGAGCGCGGCGACATCCCGCCGCCCGTCTTTATCGACGTCGCTGAAAAATGCGGCCTCATCAACGAGCTTGGCGCTTACGTCCTTCAGCGCGCATGCTCGGACGCCGCCAAATGGGTCGCGCCGAAGGGCGAGCCCGCGCCCCGGGTTTCAGTCAACATCTCCGCCGTTCAATTCGCCGATGGCGGGCTTCCGGGCGTTGTGGCCGCTGTGCTCGAGGAGACCGGGCTTGAGCCCTCGCGCTTGGAACTCGAGATCACCGAGAGCATCCTGATGGAGGACATCGATGTCGCGATCCGCATGCTCGAGGCGCTTGAGGGTCTGGGCGTCAGCGTCGCCATCGACGATTTCGGCACGGGATACTCGTCCCTGAGCTATCTCAAGCGCTTCCCCCTCTCGCGGCTCAAGGTGGACCGGTCCTTCATCCATGATCTCGAATCCGACGAGCATGACCGCACGATCACGCGCACGGTGGTGAAACTCGGCGAAAGCCTTGGGCTGGCCGTCATCGCCGAGGGCGTCGAGACCGAAGGTCAGCGCGCCTGGCTGAAACGCATGGGCTGCCAAGAAGTGCAAGGCTACCTGTTCGCCAAGCCCATGCCGTCGGGCGATGTAAAGTCGTTTCTGAGCGACCCGAAGTCGAACTATTCCCGGCCGACGCGTCGCGAGAAGAAGCGCGCTTAGTCCGCAACGGGCGGCTTCAGCCGCCGCTTGGTGACATGGTCGGCGCCGCCCTCGGCGCCCGTCGCGGTCTCGCCGCGCATATAGTGGCGCTGCCACCGGTCGCGCATCGCCTTTTGCTCGCGGTCGCCGAGCCGTTTGTTGAAATCGGTTCGACTGTCGCGCCAGGCCGCGTATTCGCGTTTCAGCTCCGGATGGTCGTCTAATTGGCTGACCCGCGGCTGCACGTCCTCCAAACGGGCGTGCTCCATCAAGGTGATGAAGCAGAACGGCTCGTCTTTCTCGAAGCTGACCCGGCCCGCCTTGGTCATTTGCCAATTCATCGTGAAGGGGAATGGCAGCCAATCCGTTTCTACGAGTCCTGTCAGCGGCGAGATCCCGTGCTTGTGAAGGTTCGGCGCGCCGGTCGCCCAAACGCCCCACCCGGGCGGCGTGCGAAACAGGTACCCCGTGTGAAAGGTGACGATCCCTTTGCGGAAATGACTGTCGGCGAAGGCCTTGAGCGCCCGTGGATCGGACCGGGTGTAAAGCTTGAGGTTCTCCTCAAGGGGGCCGCCGTCCCACTCGATCGTAACATCGATGGGCGTGCGGATCTCCCAGCCCGTCGAGTTCGCCATGGTCAGCGGCAAACAGCGATAGGGGTGGCGATCCTGAAACTCGTCCATCCATCGCCGGCGGGCCGAGCCGGGCACGAGGTCCGGCGCGAAGGGATAGATTTTATAGCAATCGAGCTGCATGGGTTCGGTCCGCTGCGCCGCCTATCACCCCCAACGCTTGCCCGATGCGGCCCAGGTTAGGCAAGTTCCCGGGGGCCTGAATTTCGAGGCCGCGATGTAGGACGCCTCTTATGCTTGACGGACCGAACTCGCTTTTCGCACATCTCGATCGACTAGGGCTCCGGCACCACACCATTGAGCACGCCGCGACCTTCACCGTCGCCGAAGGCCGGGCGCTCAAGTCGGCGCTCCCGGGCGGGCACACCAAGAATCTGTTCTTGAAGGATAAGAACGGCGTCATGGTGCTGGTCGCCGCATGGGCCGAGAGCAAGCTTCGGCTGAACCGATTGCATAAAGCGATCGGCGCGCGCCGGCTCTCCTTCGCTTCGCCGGAGCTTTTGCAAGAAACGCTGGGCGTTCGGCCTGGCGCGGTGACGGCCTTCGCCCTCGCCAACGATACGGCGGGCCGCGTCCGCTTCGTCGTCGACGCCGCGCTGATGGCGTTCGACCCGCTGAACTTCCACCCACTGGTCAACACGGCGACCACCTCGATCTGCCGCGCCGATTTCCTCCGGTTTGTCGAGGCCACGGGTCGGACCGCCGAGATCATCGACTTCGCCGCTCTCGGCGATTAGGCGTTGTCAAACAGCGATGAAAAACCCAACTAGCCGGTTCGCTCGACCGACAGACCGCCCAAAAGGACCGCCGATATGGCCAATGATCTCAGCGCCGCGCCGACCTCGATCGTCGACGGCACCGACCAATCCTTCGTCGCAGACGTGGTCGAGGCGTCCGATCATACCCCCGTGATCGTCGACTTCTGGGCGCCGTGGTGCGGGCCGTGCAAGACCTTGGTTCCAATTCTTGAGAAGGTCGTCGGCGAGAAGAACGGCCAGGTGAAGCTCGTCAAAATCAATATCGATGAAAACCCGGCCATTGCGGGGCAAATGGGCGTCCGTTCGATCCCCGCGGTCGTGGGGTTCGACAAACGCCGGCCGGTCGACGGCTTCCAAGGCGCCCTGCCCGAAAGCCAGGTTCGCGAGTTCATTGCGCGCTTGATAGGCGGCACCGATGCGGCGAAGGAGCTGGCAGAGGCGCTGGCCGCCGCGGAGCAGGCGTTCCAGGCCGGCGATCTCGGGGCCGCGGCCCAGACCTATGCGGCGATCGTCAACGCCGATCCCGAAAATGTGAAAGCGATCGCCGGCCTTGCGCGCTGTTACCTCGCAAACGACGATCCGGCGCGGGCGCAGGAGACGCTCAATCTCGTTCCCGAGGACCGGAGGTCCGATCCCGATGTGCGCGGGGTTCTGACGGCGATCGACCTGATCGCCGACGCGCCGCCGGCGCCGGACGAGTTCGCGGCGGCCGCGGCGGCGGTGGACGCGGCCCCCGGCGACCATGACGCCCGGTTCGACTTGGCGGAAAAGCTCGCTGGCGCCGGGCGCAACGCCGAGGCGGCCGATCACCTGCTCACCATCCTCGCCGGCGATCTCCAATGGAGCGACGGCAAAGCCAAAGAGCTGTTATTGAAGGTGTTTGAAGCCCTAGGGCCGAAGGATCCCGCGACGGTCGAGGGCCGTCGGCGGCTCTCGTCTTTGATGTTCTCCTAGCGCGCGCCATATCCTTTCTCGGAGATGAAAGGACGCGACGTGGCCGCCCAAGACTATCGCCGTATCGAAGATCTGCCGTCGGTGCTGGCGGTTTTCCCGCTTTCGGGCGCGCTCCTGTTTCCCCGATGGCAGCTTCCGCTCAATATTTTCGAGCCGCGCTATCTGAATATGGTCGACGACGCGATGGCGGGCGACCGCTTCATCGGCATGGTGCAGACGACCGGCGGTTCGAAAGAAAAACCCGATCTCGCGGCGGTGGGCTGCGCCGGGCGGATCACCTCGTTTTCCGAGACGGACGACGGACGCTATCTCATCACTCTGTCGGGGATCGCGCGGTTCGCGGTGAAGGAGGAGCTGAAGGTTGCGACGCCCTATCGCCAAGCCGCGCCCGATTTCGAACCCTTCGCGATCGACTTGACGCCGCCGGATATCACGGAGCTGCCGAACCGAGACGCCCTGCTCACCTCCCTTCAAGACTATATTGAACGCAATGACATGAAGGCGGACTGGGAGTCCGTCGAGGAGGCCCCCATCGAAACGCTTGTGAATGCGCTCGCTGCGGGCTGCCCCTTTTCGACCGTCGAGAAGCAGGCGCTCTTAGAGGCTGAAACGCTGAAGGGCCGATGCCAGACTTTGATCGCGCTCTTGGAGATGGATGTTCCAGGCGACGGGGGCGGGTTGCAATGAGCGATACCGATCCTCAAGACAAGCGCGCGGCGCCTTCCGGGGTCGATCCCCGGCTGTTGGAGATCTTGGTCTGCCCCGTCACCCGCGGCGCGCTTGAATATGACGCCGAAGCAGGTGAGCTGATTTCCCGGAAGGCCGGGCTCGCCTATCCGATTCGCGATGGTGTGCCGATAATGTTGGCGGACGAGGCGCGGGAGCTTTGAGCCCGGTCGAAGCCTGGCCGGTAGAGCTGCGGTTTCAGAAAAGCGCCGGGCGGCTCCTCGTTGTTTATGACGACGGCGAAACCCTGGCGACGCCGTTCAAGACCTTGCGCGAAGAAAGCCCCTCCGCGGAGAACAAGGGCCACGGCGCGGGACCGCCGCCGCCGCGCCCGCCGGTTCCGGCGGATGTGACGGTCGTTTCGGCCGAGCCCGTCGGCCGCTACGCCGTCCGAATCGTTTTTTCCGACGGGCACAAGACGGGTCTCTACACCTGGCCGCTCCTGCGGCGCTTGGGCCAGCCGGTCTAACCGCTTTTAGACGAGCGGTTCGCCGCGAAACAGTTTCGGAAGACTTGGCTGATCCGCGCTCGCCTGCCGCGTCATCGCTTTGCGGATCGGCGCGATCCGTTGCGCAGCCGCGAGCCCGAGCGAGCGGATCGGCTTCAGGATCGCGCTGTCGTTTGAGAAAAGCCGATCCACGCCGTCGAGCGCCATGGCCGTCGCCGCCGCATCGAACCGCCGCCAGCGCTGATAGCGCTCCAACACGAGGGTCGAGCCGATGTCGAGCCCGGCGTTCGCCGCGTCGACCAGCGTCTCAACCAAGGCGCCGACATCCTTGAATCCGAGGTTCAGCCCTTGCCCGGCGAGCGGGTTCACCCGCCGGGCCGCGTCGCCGACCAGGGCGACGCGAGGCGCGACCATGCTTTCGGCGATCTGGAGAACGAGCGGGTAGGCTAAGGGCCGCTCCTCCAAGACCATGCGGCCGGCGAATGCGGCGAACCGCGCGTTGAGTTCAGCTTCGATGTCCTCATTTGAACAATCCGACAAAGCCTCGGCGGCCCCGGTCGCCATGTACCAGGCCAGGTTCACGCGATCGCCCCGCAGGGGCAGGGTGGCGAACGGCCCGCCGGGGGTGAACAATTGCCGGGCGACGCCGCCATGGGGACGGTCGATCGCGACATTCGCTGAGAAGACGGACTTTCCGTAATCGCGGCCTTCGACGCCGATGCCGGCGGCCGCGCGCACGGGCGAGGACGCGCCGTCGCAGCCGGCGACGACCGAGACGCGGAGCTCTGCGCCGCCGGCCAGCGAGACGATCGCTGCGCTGTCTTCAACCCGAACGCCTTCGAAGCGCGCCGGGCGGCGATGGTCCACGCGAGACCGCGACAGAGCCTCGTCGAGCGCGGCCTGCAGCTCCGGCGCTTCGACCATAAAGCCGAGGGGTTCGGCCCCATCGAGGTCGCCCTCTGAGAACTCAGCCTCCGGCGCGCCGAACCAATGGCGGCCGCCATCGGTGGCGGAAAGCCCATGGAGCGGCTGCGCCTGTTCCGCGAGCGCGGCCCCGACGCCCGCCGCCTCCAACAGGCGCCAGCTGCCGCGGACGATGGCGAAGTTGCGCCGATCGCGCTGAGGGGGCGGGCCCGTCGGGCGGCCGTCGATCAGAACCGTGTCCAGCCCGGCGTTCGCCGCGAGGAGCGCAAGCGATGCGCCGGCCGGCCCCGCGCCGACGATGGCGAGATCGGCGTCCAGGGGAGGGGAGGGGGCTTTAGACATGTCGCAGCGGTAACTTCACGGACCGATCTCGTCCACTGTTGACGCATGTTTGGGCGTTTCCGCCGCAGGGCGCCTTTCAAATGATCAAGCGC
>CAYYNG010000096.1:0-6659 GCA_964472435.1 uncultured Hyphomonadaceae bacterium
CCGGGCTTCGCCATGCCGGTCGCCGACATCGACCACGTCTCCGTGCGCTATGATACGCCGTTCCATTTTCTCCCCGACTTAATAACCATGGGGGAGCGCGCCGCCTTCGCGGCGCCCGCTCCAAAAGGGCTCTCGAGACGAACCGTCTCACGTATGGCCGAGCTCTATGCGGAGCGGTATTCGGATCCCGATGGCCGCGTCCGCGCAAGTTTCGAGATCCTGCATGTTGCGGGCTGGGCCCCAGGGCCAGGCCAGCCCAAACCCTTGCGACCGGGCAGCGCGAAGGCGCGCCTCGCCGAAGCCCTCGGCGCGAAAGAGATCAATGCAGGCGAAAAAGCGGGCTAAGATCAGCCGCCGGCCGACGCCTCGAACGCGGCTTCCTGAGCGTCGATGACGGTGTTCCAGGTGTCGGTCGACTCCTGGGCGGTTTGGCTGAGCGACCCGATGATAGCAATGGTCAAAAGCGCGGCGATGAGGCCGTATTCCACGGCCGTCGCGCCGGTATTGTCCGTCAGCCAGGTCTTGAGTTTCTCAAACCGTTTCGCCACCACGCGCACCCCTCTTCCGACGCTAAGAACTCAAACAGCGGCTCATCCGCGGCAGGAGCTGCGTAATCGAACAGGGATGCCTTTGCGACCCACGCCAAGGCCTGGCCTTCGCGCGGATCCGGGCGGCCCCGCCAGTTCCAACACGCGAAAACTGTCAGCAAAAGATGAAAGCCCTCATAACGATGACTGACGAATTGCATCGGTTTGAGGGCGGCGGTCTCGACGGCGAGGCCGAGCTCCTCTTCGAGTTCGCGGGCGAGCGCGGCCTCCGGCGACTCGCCCTCTTCCAATTTTCCACCCGGAAACTCCCAAAGCCCCGCCATCGCCTTGCCTGCGGGACGTTGAGCGAGCAGCACGCGCTCGCGGTCGTCGAACAGGGCGGCGGCCGAGACGAGAACAAGCCGCGTCATGTTCGGTAGGCCCCGTTGATATCGACATAGGCGCGGGTGAGATCGCAGGTATAGACCGTCGCCGCGCCGGGCCCCTCGCCCACGCGGATATCGATCGGGACCTCGGCCCTGGCGCAAACTGCGGCGGCGGCGGCCTCGCTATAGTCCGGCGCGCGGCGGCCGGCCCGCGCCACGACGACATCGCCGAAGCTGATTTCCAACGCGGCCTGGTCGACGGATTCCATCGATTTTCCGACCGCCATGACCACACGGCCCCAATTCGCATCGCCCGCGGCGAGGGCGGTTTTGACCAGCGGCGAATTGGCGACGGCGGCCGCGATGGCTTTCGCAGACGCGTCGGCGGCGGCGCCGGACACGTTGATCGGCACGAACTTGGACGCGCCCTCGCCGTCTTTGACGATCTGAAGCGCGAGGTCGAGGCAAACCGCGTTCAGCGCCTCCGCGAAGGCGTCGCACCGCGGGTCGTCGCGGTCCTCGATCGCCGCCGCGCCGGCCGCCCCCGTCGCGAAGATCATAACCGTGTCGGAGGTCGAGGTGTCGCCGTCGACGGTGATCGAATTGAAACTGGGCTCGATCGCCTCGCGGAGGAGCATGTCCAGAACCCCCGGCGCAACGCTTGCGTCGGTGACGATGAAGGCGAGCATGGTCGCCATATTCGGCGCGATCATGCCGGACCCCTTGGCGATCCCTGCAAGGGCCGTATCCGCGCCGCTGATCTCTGCGCTCGCCCCCGCGCCTTTAGGGTAGGTGTCGGTGGTCATGAAGGCGCGGGCGCACGCCTCCCAATCGGGCTGGCCGAGCCGTTCGACGAGCTCCGGAACGATCACGCCGACATAGTTCGGGTCCGGCAAGGGCTCGCCGATGACGCCGGTGGCAGCGAGGAAGATCTCCGCCTTCGGCGCGCTCAACGCAGCGGTCGCCGCCGCGAGCGTCGCCTCGTTCTTCGCCACCCCGGCGAGGCCCGTGAAGGCGTTCGAGTTGCCGGAATTGACGACAAGCCCCCTTGCATGGCCGCTGCTTGCGACGAGGGCCGACCGGCACCACTCGACGTCGGCCGAGGCGGTGGTCGAGCGCGTGAACACCCCGGCGCACGTTGCACCGGGGTCGAACGCCATCAAGAAAACGTCATCGCGCTCGACGCCATGGGCGGCGTAGAAGCCGCGAGAAGCGGTCGCCGCACGCACGCCGCGAACAGTTGGAAGCTCGGGAAAGACCGCCGGCGCGAAAGGAGATGGCTTGAGCGGCATCCGCTAGAGCCCGCCATCGACGGCGCCGGCGGGCTCGGCGTCCGGGCTCGGCGCGTCGTCGGCCTGGCTAATCGTCGCATCCGCACGCAGCCGGCGAAGGATCCGGCTGATTTCGGCATAGGTGAGAAAGGTCACGATTTCGGGCCGCATCTCCTCCAAGGTCTGCGGCGCCTTCTGCCGGCGGTCCTCGACTTTTATGACATGCCAGCCCTGGTCGCTTTCGAACGCCGACGAGATCCCGCCCACGGCCGTATTGGCGATTTGGGAGGCGAAGGGCTCGTCCATCGCATTCGGCGAGACATAGCCAAGCTCGCCGCCTTCGAGCCGCGTCGAGGCGTCGCGCGAATGTTCGAAGGCGAGCGCGGAGAAATCCCCGCCGGCCAGGATCTCTTCGCGGACGGCTGTCGCCGCCTCTTCCGTTTCAAAGAGGATGTGGCGGATGCGCACCTCGTCGTCGAGCTGCTGGAGGCGCACTTGCTCGGCGTACATCTCTTGGATGGCGGCCTCGTCGACCTCTGCGGCGACGAGGCTTTCGACAAGAATATTGCCAAGAATCCGCTCCCGGGCCGCCGCAAGTCGGTGGAGCGCGCCCGGCGTTTCGTGGAGCGCGCGCTGGATCGCCTCTTGGGCGAGCAGCCTTTGGTCGACCAACTGGTCGAGAACCGTCTGATAGTCCGGATGGTCAGGCCGGAACGGCTCGCCGGCCTCGATCAGCCCCTGGGCGGCCGCCTCAAGCTCGACATCGCTGCGATAGATCGGCTCGCCGTTCACGCGCGCCGCCTCGACGCCGCCGACGCGGAGAACCGGCGCGCTGTAGCGCGGCTCGGACGCTTCGGGCTGGCTGCAGGCCGCAATCGCCAAGCCGGCGAGCGGCCAATGCAAGCGCGGTTTCGACATGATGCTCACACCCCTATGTTGCCGCGCCCGCAGTCCGTCGGATTGACACTATTCGGGCCGGTTCTTAAGTCTTCGACAGTCGGCGGGCCCGGCCCGGCCCGAACGCCATCAACCCCGACTGCGGTCAACTTTGGAGGCGCTTGCAGCTGGTCAAGCGACGCCCGCCCAGCCAAGTCGCCAAGAACGGTTTTTGTAATGATCTCTGTCGTCCGTAAAATGTTTGGGTCGGTCAACGACAGGAAATTGCGGCCTCTGCGGGTCCGGGTCAACCGGATCAATGCGCTGGAGCCGGCGATGGAGGCGCTGTCAGACGACGCGCTCAGGGCCAAGACGGACGAGTTCAAGGCTCAGCTCGCCGAGGGCGCGAAACTCGACGATCTCCTCGAACCCGCCTTCGCGCTGGTGCGAGAGGCTTCGAAACGCAGCCTCGGCATGCGGCATTTCGATGTTCAGCTGATGGGCGGCATGGTGCTCCATTCGGGGGCCATCGCCGAAATGCGGACCGGCGAGGGCAAGACGCTGGTCGCCACGCTGGCCGTCTACCTCAACGCGCTCGCCGGCAAGGGCGTCCATGTCATCACGGTGAACGACTATCTCGCCCAGCGGGACGCCGAATGGATGGGCAAGCTCTACGCCTTCCTGGGCATGACGACCGGGGTGATCGTCAACGGTCTTAACGACGGCGAGCGGAAAGCGGCCTATGCGGCCGATATCACCTACGGCACCAATAACGAGTTCGGCTTCGACTATCTGCGCGACAATATGAAGTATGCGCTTAAAGACATGGTCCAACGCGGCCACATCTACGCCATTGTCGACGAAGTTGACTCGATCCTCGTCGATGAGGCGCGCACCCCGCTTATCATCTCTGGGCCGACGGACGACCGGTCCGAGCTTTATATCGCAGTCGACAAGCTGATTCCGGAGCTGGTGGACGAAGACTACGAGCTCGACGAGAAACAGCGCTCGGTTGTCTTCACCGAAGAGGGCATGGAGAAAATGGAGGCGCGGCTGACAGAGGTCGGCGTGCTGGAGGGCGGCCTTTACGAGGCGGCGAACATCTCGGTCGTCCACCATGCGAACCAGGCGCTTCGCGCCCACAAATTGTTCCATCGGGACAAAGATTACATCGTCCGCAATGGCGAGGTGATGCTGATCGACGAGTTCACCGGCCGCATGATGGAGGGTCGCCGCCTTTCCGAGGGCCTGCACCAGGCGATCGAGGCGAAGGAAAAGGTCGACATCAAACCCGAGAACCAAACCCTCGCCTCAATCACATTCCAGAATTATTTCCGGCTCTATGACAAGCTCGCGGGCATGACCGGCACAGCGCTGACGGAAGCGGCGGAATTCGCCGACATCTACAAGCTCGACGTCATCGATCTGCCGACCAATAAACCGATCCAGAGGATCGACGACGACGACGTCGTCTATCGCACCGCGAAAGCGAAGTACGCTGCGATCATCGACGAGGTGAAGACCTGCCACGCCAAGGACCAGCCGATGTTGCTCGGCACCGCCTCCATCGAAAAATCGGAGCTCCTGTCGACGCTGCTCGGTCAAGCCAAGATCCCCCACCAGGTGCTGAACGCCCGCCACCACGAACGCGAGGCGCATATTATCGCCCAAGCCGGCGCGCCGGGCGCCATTACGGTTGCGACGAACATGGCCGGCCGCGGCACCGACATTCAGCTCGGCGGCAATTTCGACATGCGGCTTGAGGACGCGATCGCCGAAGCGGAGCGGAAAAAGGGCGAGCCGCTTTCCGAAGGCGAGCTGAAGGCGCTGGAGGCGGATGTCCGCGCCGACATCGCGAAAAAGAAGAAAGAGGCCCTGGACGCAGGCGGTCTCTATGTGCTCGGCACCGAGCGCCATGAAAGTCGCCGCATCGACAACCAGCTGCGGGGACGCACCGGTCGCCAGGGCGACCCCGGCCAGTCGAAGTTCTATATCTCGGTCGAAGACGACCTTCTGCGGATCTTCGCCGCCGACCGGCTGGACACCGTGATGCGCCGCCTCGGCATCAAAGACGATGAGGCGATCGTCCACCCCTGGATGAACAAGGCGCTGGAAACTTCCCAGCGCAAGGTCGAGCAGCGCAATTTCGAGATGCGCAAGAACGTCCTCAAATATGACGACGTCATCAACGATCAGCGCAAGGCGATCTTCGAGCAGCGCCGCGAATTCATGCACGCCGACACCGTGACCGAAGTGATCGAAGAAATGCGGGCCGACGTGATCGAAAGCCATGTGCTGCGCGCGATGCCCGAACGGGCCTATGCCGAGCAATGGGATGTGGCCGGCCTTGCCGAGGCGATCCGGCAGGACTTCGGCCTCGACCTTCCGATTGCGGATTGGGCCGCCGAAGACGGCGTCGCCAATCGGGAGATTTTGGAGCGGATCGCCACCGCGGCGCAGACGGCCTATGACCAAAAGGCCGAGGAGATCACCCGCGACCGCCTCAACTGGATCGAAAAACAAGTTCTGCTGCAGATCCTCGACATCCGGTGGCGCGAGCACCTGCAGCAGATCGACCAGCTGCGGTCGGTGATCCACCTGCGCGGCTACGCCCAGCGCGATCCGCTGAACGAGTTCAAATCCGAGGCGTTCGCGCTGTTCGACAAAATGCTTTCGGAGCTTCGCCTCTCGGTCACGCGTTCGCTCATGAACCTGCAGACCCAAGCGCCGGTTCCGCCGCCCCGGCCCGCGGCGGTTCCGACGCGCGAAACCCATATCGATCCCGACACCGGCGAGAACGAGATGGCCAAACCCGGCGCAGCGCCCGCCGCGCCGCCGCCGAACAGCGCGGTCGCCCAAGCGGAAGACGACTGGTCGGAGACGCCGCGGAACGCCTTGTGCCCCTGCGGCTCAGGCAAGAAGTACAAACACTGCCACGGCGCGATCAGCGCGAACGTCTAATCGCGCCGCAGCTTTCTTGCTCAGGCTTCGTTGAGTTTCGCCTCAAGAGCGGCGATGCGCTTTTCCTGCGCGATCGCGTGCAGCGTGAGCTCTTCGATTTTCGCCAGCAAGGCGGCGTTCATGCGATTGAGGTCGACGCCGTCGCGGCGCATCTCCGCGGCCGAAGCGAGGCCCGGCAAATGACACTTCGCGGCGATATGCGCCTCCACGGCGCTACGCGGCGCCAGCTCGTAGCCCCGGGCGAAGACGAAGTCGGCGGTTGCGACATGGTCGCCTTTGATACGGATCACGCCGTCGCCGGCGTCGAGATGGATCACCGTGTCGCCGTCTTTGTCGCGCAGAGCGATGTCGCCGGCCGCGCCCTCGCCGCCAAGATAGATGTTGCCGCGCCCGCCATCGATGTGCAGGCGCAGCTTCCCATCGTCGGAGAACAGACCGATATCGCCGTTGGAGCCGCCGCCGCCGAGACGAAGATTTCCGTCTCCGCCGTCGAGAAAGACGGTCTGGGCGGCTTCGCCGGTCTGCAGGCTGATATCGCCCGAGGCCCCGCCCCCGCCGAGCTGCAAGTTCGCCGTGCCGCCGTCGAGGTGGGCGGTGGTGACGCCGTCCGAGTTCTTAAGGGCGACATCACCGGCGGC
>CAYYNG010000097.1:0-6652 GCA_964472435.1 uncultured Hyphomonadaceae bacterium
CCCTCTTAGCTCCCTGTTACAAGAGCACCATCTCCGATCGTTGATGCTGTGGACGCCAGGGTTTGTCAATCGAGGGCGCAGCGGCGGCTGGCCCGGCGGGCGCGCCGTAGCCGCTCTGGCCGAGAAATGGGTTCAGTGCAGGAGCGAGGGTCAGGTATCGGAGCCGGGCCGGTAAACCACGCGGAATCCGATATGCGAGGTGGAGAAGTCCCGCTCCTGGGGCTGGCGCGCAGCGGGGCGGTAGCGCTGGCAGAAATTCTCTGAACAGAGGAAGGAGCCGCCCTTGACGAGGCCGCTATTGGCGTCGCCGCGATCGTATTGGCCGTGGGTCCACTCCCAAACGTTCCCAGTCATGTCGTAAAGGCCATAGCCGTTGGGCGGAAAGCACCCGCCGGGCGCCGCCCCTTGGAATCCGTCGCCGCCCGTATCCTCGAATGGGAAGAAACCTTGCCAGGTATTGGCTTTCGCCGGGCCGGCCTCAGGCGGGGCGTCGCCCCATTCGTAGCGGGCGCCGGCGAGCCCGCCGCGCGCAGCATATTCCCACTCGGCCTCGGTCGGCAGATCACCGCCCGCCCAACGCGCAAAGGCGCGGGCGTCTTCATAGGCGACGTGAACGACGGGGTGGTCCATCCGCCCGTCGATCCCGCTCCCCGGGCCTTCCGGCGCACGCCAGCTGGCGCCTTCGACGAACCGCCACCAAAACGCGCCTGGATTGGCCGCCGTCGGCGGGCTAAAGACCGCCGAGCCGGGGACGATGTCCTCGGGCCGCAGGTCCGGGTGGCTGGCCGGGTCTGGGCCGCGCTCAGCGACGGTCACGTAGCCGGTCGCTTCGACGAAGGCGGCGAACCGCGCATTCGTGACCTCGTAGGCGTCGATCTCGAAGGGGGCGACCTCGACCCGCTTGACCGGCCCCTCTTCGGGATAAGCGTCGTCCGCGCCCATGGCGAAAACCCCGCCGGGGATGGATCTCGTCGCCTGGCCGTCGCCCCCGCAATCGCGGCCCGCCGAAGTCGTTTCCGCCGAACATGCAGCGAACGCGAGACCGGCGGCGAGGAGTATGGCCCGATTTGCGATGGCTTCGCCCATGGCCGACGGCGCGATCAGACGCCCACCTCGCCCTTGTATTCCAGCGCGACGGGGCCGGTCATCAAAACGTGGTCGTCGCTTTCTCGCCACTCGATGATCAACTCGCCGCCATCCAAATGGGCGGCGGCGCGGCGGTCCGTCTTGCCCATGCGCGCCGCGCACACCAAGGCGGCGCAGGCGCCGGTGCCGCAGGCCCGGGTGAGCCCCGCGCCGCGCTCCCAAACGCGCAGCCGCATCGCGTCGCGGCCGATGATCTCTGCAAATCCGACATTGACGCCCTCGGGGAAGAGCGGGTGGCCCTCGACCAGCGGGCCGATCGCAGGAATATCGTAAGCGCCGACATCGTCGACGAAGAAGACAGCGTGGGGGTTGCCCATGGAGACGACAGCCGGCCGGGCGAGGATTGGCTTCTCAATCGGGCCGATTTTTACATCGACGCCGTTCACATCCATTTCCTCGGAGAGCGGAATGTCCTCCCAGCCCATCAAGGGCGACCCCATGTCGACGGTGACCAGCCCGCCGATGGCGCGCGCCGCCTTCAACGGCCCGGCCTCGGTTACAAGCGTCGCTTCGTCTTTGCCGGTTTCGTCCATCAAGAGCCGCGCAACGCATCGGGCCGCGTTGCCGCAGGCCTTCACCTCGCCGCCGTCAGCGTTCCAAATGCGCATGAAGCCGTCTTTGCCGAGCGCCCGTTCGATCGCAATGACCTGATCGGCGTTTGTTTCCTGCGCGATGGCGCGAATTTGATCGGCCGATGGCGCGAATGGCGCAGACCGCGCGTCGAAAATAGCAAAGCCGTTCCCGGCCCCGTTCATCTTCCAAAAGTCCATGGCGCGACTCCTATCCCGCCTCGGGATCGCCGAAAAGCCACGGGAAGATAGCGGCGCATAGGCCCGCGGCCAAAAGTTGAACGATCACAAAGGCCGGCGCGTCGGCTGGCCGTATGCCGGCGAACGTGTCGGTGATCGTGCGCGCGATTGCAACGGCGGGGTTGGCGAAGCTTGTCGAGGCGGTCCACCAATAGCCGGCGGTGATGACAAGCGCGACGGCGTAGGGGACCGCTTCGGGTCGGAAGCGCACACAGCCGGCGATCGCGGCGAGGAGTGCGAAGGTCGCCACCCCTTCGGAGAGCAATTGCGCGCCGCCCGCGCGTATCGTGATCGACGCTTGAATCGGGGTTTGTTCGAACATGGCGTGCGCCAGGACCGTGCCGCCGAGGCCGCCGATGATCTGCGCCGCGACAAAGGCCGCCGCCGCCGCCCAGCCGATGTTGCGCCTTACCGCGAAATAGAGCGTCACCGCGGGGTTGAAGTGGGCGCCCGAGATCGGGCCGAAAATCAAGATGAGCACAGCGAGGATCGCACCGGTTGCGGCGGCGTTCGCCCAAAGCGCGAGGGCGACATCCTCCGTCAGCCGATCGGCCATGATGCCGGATCCCACCACGACGCCGACCAGGATCAGCGTGCCCAGCGCCTCGGCGGCGAGCTTGCGGCCCATCGACGGCTCCATCCGTTCGCTCCCCAAATCCAAAGCCCGCCGCGTTTAGCGCGGCAACCGAGTCGCCGCAATCCAGCCGGCGGCCTGGACGCCGACGGCGATCCAAAGCGCAAGAACCGCAAGGGAATGATGGCTCAGAAACGTCGCACCAGCCGCCGCGATCGAGGCCCAATCGACCCGGTTGTCGCTCATCAAATGCCCGGCGGGCTGGCGGGCTGCTACGACGTCCCGCCAGGTGAGGCCGCGCCAAATGCGATTGAGATCGGGCGGGCCGAACACTTCTTGAAGCCGCTTGGCGTCCATAATGCCCGTCAACTCGGCGAGATCTTGCACACTTGCGCGGCTCTCTTCGACCGCGAAACGCCGGGCTGACGTGCCGATCAAGGAGACGATGGCCGAAAGGACGACGCCTAGCGCCATCGCCGTGATCGCAAGGCTGTCGAGCGGGCCGCCGCCCATTACCGGGCCCGCGGGATCGCCGCCCAGTAATCAAAATCAAGCAAGACCTCGGGCGCATACTTGCCGTCCTCGCCGCGGAGGGCGGCGACGCCGGGAACGTCTTTCGTGGCGACGAGCCGCAAACGCAGCGCGCCAACGGCGTCGGACAGCTCCGCTTTGTCGAGGACTTCGGACCAAGCGTAGATCGTGTCGCCCGCGAAAAGTGGATTGGCGTGGGCGCCGGCGTTGATGGCGAGCATCTGGGCGGCGTTCGCGAGCCCGTTGAACGAGAGCGCGCGGGCGAGGGAGATGACGACGCCGCCATAGATCAGCCGCTTGCCGAACCGGCTTTCCCGCTGGGCGGCGAGATCGAAATGCACTTTCGCTGTGTTCTGGTAGAGGCGGGTCGCGGTTTGGTGTTCGGCTTCTTCGACCGTCATGCCGTCGACATGATCGATGGTCTCGCCGATCTCGTAATGCTCGAACCGATGCGGTGCGCCCGCGAGCGCGTCGTCCCACGCAGCATAGTCGCCGGCGGGCAGGCTCAACGCCTCTGCGGGTACGGCGCTTGGAAGGTCTGGGACGACCGCATCCGGGGCGGGCGAGGCTTCGTCGCGCTTTCGCACCATGACCCAACGAACATAAGAGAGCACCTCTTCATCGCGCTGGTTTAGCCCGCGCGTGCGGACCCAAACGACGCCGGTTTTGCCGTTGGAGTTCTCCTTAACACCGATAACGTCCGAGACCGCGCGAAGCGTGTCGCCTGGATAGACCGGTTTCAGGAACCGCCCGTCGGCATAGCCGAGATTGGCGACCGCGTTGAGCGAGACGTCCGGCACGGTTTTGCCGAACACCGCATGGAAGGCGAGCAATGGGTCGAGCGGTTGGCGGTCGAACCCAGCCGATATTGCGAACGTCTCAGCGGAATAGAGCGCGTGGCGAGACCCGGTGAGCGCGCGATAGAGCGCCCCGTCGCCGTCATGGAGTGTCAGCGGCGTTGCGTGCACCAGCGTGCGGCCAACATGGAAGTCTTCGAAATAGTTGCCTGGATTGGATTTCACCAGAAAAGCGCCTTGTTAGGGCCCCTCCCAGCGTCGCGGGCTAGGCGCTCCAGGAAAGGCGTTGGAAGTTTTCGGCCGACATCAGCGCCACTTCGCCGCCCGAAATCAAGGCCTGGCTCGCCAGGGGCGCCATCAGCGCCAAAACCGCGAGCGTTCCGAGTCCCGTCGCAAAGATGCGGGTTTCCGGCTTGCGCTGGGCGCCGGCATAAATCCGCGGGCCGTAAATGATCAATGGCGGCAGGAAGATAAACATCGCCGACAGGGCGATGAAAACAAACGCGGCGATCCACAAGAGGGTCATGGCCAGCTCCCAGAACTGGCACGACTCTTACAGATTGAGATTAATATCGGGTGGCGCGGATCGATCAGGTTTGATCGATCCAGGCGACTTAAACGATCTCCAGGAGGCGCGCGTTCGGCCGGCCGAGGACGGCTTTGTCGCCATTGATCCCGATCGGACGTTGGATGAGTTTCGGGTTCGCAGCCATGGCGGCGAACACCTCGTCGTCGGACGCGTCTTCGGCGAGCCCGGCCCGTTCCGCGTCCTTCTCTCGCATGAATTCTCGCGGTGAGACGCCGCCCATCTTCGTCGCAATCTCTCGCAGCTCGTCTTCTGAGAGCCGCTCTGCGACGAGCATGTATTTGCGGATTTCGGGCTGAACGCCAGCCTCCTCCAGCACTTGCAGGCCCTTTTTCGACGATCCGCAGCCGGGATTGTGGATCAATACATACGCCATGGCGAAGGCGCCTCCTTTAAACGACGATCAACATGTCGACGGACGTAGGGCTTCGGCGCTCTCCCGCCAGGCCACCATGGCGTCGAAGACTTGGCATTGGCTCTCAGGCTCGTCGAGGCGGTCGTCGGCGAGGAGTTCGGTGACGATTCGGGTCTCGGTCTCCTGGTCGGCGATCATCCGCCAGCCGCCATCGGCGGGAGAATCGAAGACCATCAGGTTCTCATCGCCCGCTTCGCTCGACCAGGCCGCCCATTCGGGCAGGTCCCCGTCGACCCCGCGGCCCGGCGCGCCGGTGGCGGCGAAATTCGCCCAATAGGACATCATGGCGTCGGAAAGGGCGAACCGTCCCGGCGCGTTCGCTTCGGTGAAGACGAACCTGTCGGCTTCGCCAAGGAAGTTGAAATTGCCGAAGACGAAGGGGATTTCGAGCGAATGCGCCGCCCCGAATAGTTGGGCGAAATCCGACACGAAAACGCGGCGCGCCTCGTCCCAATCGAAACGGTAGGCGTAGAAGTCCTCGTGCCCGCCGGCCGTCGTCCGGCGGGCGGGACTGTCTACGGCGTTCAGCCGCCACATCCGGCTCTGATAGTCCGACGCGGCGTCATAGAGATCGGGGTCGCGAGCGCGGGGGAACCGGCCGAGCACCTGGCGCGTCAGCTCGGTGTTGAAAAGGAAAAACAGCTTCAGCTCGTCCCGATTCGTACCGCTGATAATCGGCACGCTGTTGAAGGTCGCGGGATCGTTGAGGGCGGCTTCAATCCCTTCGATGGGAAGCGCAACGCCGTCGGCGATGATGCGGGGGGGCTCGAAATCGTCGTCCCGCGTCTCGTATGCGTCGAAAAGCGCGTCGGCCGAGACCGCCCGCAGCATCTCCGCCGTCGGCTCGGCTTCCCCGTCGACAAGGCGCCGGGCCACCCGAAGGCCGGCGTCGGGATCATCTCCAGTCAGCCCCTCCGCCTCGCTGAGCGGCATCGACATGAAGCTGCCGCTTTGCAGGATGGCGCGGTGAAAGAGGCCCGCTGCTTTCGGCGAGGCCAGCAGCGCGCCGACGTTGTGCCCGCCGGCGCTTTCGCCGAAAATCGTAACCCGGGACGGGTCGCCCCCGAAGGCGTCGATCTCGGCCTGAATCCATTCTAGGGCGGCCACCATGTCGAGCACGGCGAAATTCGCTGTTTCATCATCAGGGGTCTCGCCGGAGGCGCGGATCGCCGGATGGGCGAACCAGCCGAGCGGGCCGAGCCGATATTGAATCACGACCACGAGCACATTGTGACGGGCGGCCAGGACGCTTGCGTCATACTGTTCGGCGCGGCCCCAGACATTGCCGCCGCCATGGATCCACATCATCACCGGCAGGTTGGCCGCCGCTGCTTGCTCAGCCGTCATCGCCGGCGCGTAGACATTCAGATAAAGACAATCCTCCTGGCCGGCGAGGGCTCCGATCTCGGCGTCGCGTCCGTCGAGCGCGGTTTGCATCTGCACGCACCAAGGGGCGTGGTCGAGCGCCTCGCGCATGCCGTCCCAGGCCGAAACGGGCCGCGGCGCCCGCCATCTGAGGTCGCCGACGGGCGGTGCGGCGAACGGAACTGAGCGCCAGACATGGGCGCCGACCGCGTCGACGCTGAACCCGATAAGCTCGCCCGATGAGGTGGCGCGGACGGTCGCTGGTTCGGCGACCGGCGGCGCGAGCTCGACAGTCCGCCCGCCGCCGCAGGCCGCAACTAAAGCCAGCGCGCTAACAAGCGCCGCGAATCGTCGGATCATGCCGTCCTCCAGAGGTGGATATCGGCGCGACGCTAACGGGCGTCCAAGGTTGTGACAACCGAGAGGTTT
>CAYYNG010000098.1:0-6604 GCA_964472435.1 uncultured Hyphomonadaceae bacterium
ATTGCAGGACTTCGTCGACGAGGTCGCTGTCACCGAACCGGATGGCCGTCACTTCCCGGGCCGAGGTCTTCGGTTTGAAAAAGGCGCGGCGCGTCTGGGTTTCGGACATGTAGATCCAGGTGTCGTCGTCGAAAATGCTCCTCGTCGACGGGCTGCCGAGGCGGGCGAGCACGGTGGAGCGCGTGTCGGTGCCAGGCTCGATCTCGCTGGGCCGCGCTTCGTCCGGAATGTAGCCATGGAAGTCGCGCGACGGGCTGCAGGCGGCGAGGGCGATCGCCAGGCCGGCGGTGATCCAAAAACGACGCATCGACAAACTCCCGCTTCGGTCCACAATTTTACCCCGCAGCCCTGCAAAAACGCAACCAAAGGACCGCAGCCCGCGATGTGGCCGTTCGATCAACTCTTCGCAGGCCGCCGCGCCCGGCGCGCCGCGGCGGACCGGCTGCGGGACGCCGTCACGGCCCAGGCCCGCCGGCCCGACTTCTATACGCGCGGAGCGGCGGTCGACACGTTCGACGGACGCTTCGAAATCGTGGCGATCCACGCGGCCTTGGTGATGCGCCGCCTGAGGGAAGAGGGCGGGCCGGGCCGCGACCTCGCCCAGGCCTTTTACGAGCGGCTCTTCTCAGGCTTCGACTATGCGCTGCGCGAGACCGGGGTGGGCGATGCGACCATCGCGAAGAAAGTCCGAGGGCTTGGCGAGCGGTTCTTCGGCCTCGCCCGGTCGCTGGACGGCGCGCTCGCACCTGGCGCTGGGGACGCGGTCGAGGCCGTCTTGGCGCGCAATGGCGTCGGCGGCGAGCCGGGCGCGTTCGCCGCTTATGTCCGCACGGTCGTCTCAGCCCTGGCGGCCCAGCCGGGCCGCGCCTTGCTCGATGGCGAGGTCGCGTGGCCGGAGATCCCTTCGGATCTCGGACCGGCGCGGGATTAGGAAAGGCCAATTGCCTTCCCGGCCGGCGCTGCCTAAGACTTGGCCGGGGACCGCCATGTGGGGCGGTGAAGGGAATTCGGAATGACCACTGAACCCGTCTTGTCGGTGGATGCGATGGGCGGCGACGAAGCGCCTGCGGTTGTGATCGACGGTCTCGCCCATTTTTGCGAGCGGCGGTCCGGCATTCGGTTCCTGCTCCACGGCGACGAGGGAAAAGTCCGGCCCTTGCTCGACGCCGCACCCGAAGTGGCGGCGCGTTGCGAACTCAAGCACACCGAAAGCGCGATTGCGATGGACGCCAAGCCGTCGGCCGCCCTGCGCAACGCCCGCGGCACCAGCATGATGAATGCGATCGAGGCGGTGAAATCGAAAGAGGCGGCGGCGGCGGTTTCGGCCGGCAATACCGGCGCGTTGATGGCGATCGCGATGCTCAGCCTGCGCAAGATGAAAGGCGTTCACCGGCCGGGCATGACGGCGATGTGGCCCACGGTGAAGGGCAATAGCGTCATCCTGGACGTCGGCGCCAATCTCGACGCGGATGCGCCGCAGCTCGTGACCTTCGCTGTGATGGGCGAGGCCTTCGCCCGGGCGGTGCTGGGCAAGCCCAAGCCGACGGTGGGGCTCCTCAATATCGGAACCGAAGACGTGAAAGGCCACGATGCGATCAAGACCGCCGGCGCCACCCTCGGAAGCGCCGACCTCGGCATCGACTATCGCGGCTTCGTGGAAGGCGACGACATCTCGGCCGGCGCGGTCGACGTGGTTGTCACCGACGGCTTCACCGGCAATGTCGCCATTAAAGCAGCCGAAGGCACGGGCCGGATGATGGTGAGTTTCCTACGCGAGGCGTTCGCCGCCTCGTCGACTGCGAAGCTCGGCGGGCTTTTGGCGCGCTCGGGCCTCGGCAAGCTGCGTGAGAAGCTGAACCCGGCGAATTCCAACGGGGCCGTGCTTCTGGGCCTCAACGGTCTGGTCGTGAAAAGCCATGGCGGCACGACGGCCGAGGGCTATTCGGTCGCCCTCGCCCGCGCCGCAGACCTCGCCGAGAGCGATTATTTCGAAGAGGTGGCGGCGAGCCTCGCCAAGGCGGGGGCCTCCCCCACGTCGGAGCATGCGGCGTGACGGCGACGCAGGTTCGCTTGATCGGTTCCGGCGCATATCTGCCGGCCCATGTGCTGACGAACGATGATCTCGCAAAAATGGTCGACACCTCGGATGCGTGGATCACCGCCCGCACCGGCATCTGCGAGCGGCATGTGGCCGCCGATGGCGAATTGACCTCCGACATCGCCGCGGCGGCGGCCGCCCGCGCGCTGGCGGACGCGGGGATCGAGGCATCGGAGGTCGACCTCATCGTCCTCGCCACCACCACCCCTGATCGCACCTTTCCCGCGACGGCGGCGGCTGTGCAAGCGAAGCTGGGCGTCGGGCAAGGCGCAGCGTTCGATGTCCAGGCGGTTTGCTCAGGATTCCTGTTCGCCCTCGCCACGGCCGACGGGCTGATGCGGCAGGGGCTTTTCTCCACGGCGCTTGTCATCGGGGCCGAGACGTTCTCGCGGATCTTGGACTGGTCGGACCGATCGACCTGCGTGCTGTTCGGCGATGGCGGGGGGGCGGTGGCGTTGCGCGCCGAGCCCGCGACCGATCCAGCGCGGGGGCTGCTCACCCACCACATCCGCACCGACGGCGAGAAGGAAGACCTCCTTTACGTCGATGGCGGGGTCTCGTCGACGGGAACGATCGGCCATGTCCGCATGCAGGGCAACAAAGTCTTCAAGCACGCGGTGGCGAATATATCCGACGCGATTACCACGGTGCTGGAGGAAACGCAGCTGACAGCGGCCGACGTGGACTGGTTCGTTCCCCACCAGGCGAACCAGCGGATCTTGGACGGGGTTGCGAAAAAGCTCGGCATCCCAGAAGAGAAAGTGGTCTCCACCGTCGCGCGGCATGGCAACACTTCGGCGGCGTCGATCCCGCTCGCCCTTAATGTCGGGCTCGGCGACGGCCGGATCAAGCCGGGCGATCTTGTCCTCTTTGAAGCGATGGGCGGCGGTTTCTCGTGGGGCGCGAGCCTCCTAAGGCTGTAGAAGATTCGTTAAGATATCAGGGCGTATCATTAACTCTCACGGAGATTGCATCGTGGCCAATGGAACCATCACTCGAGCGGAAGTCACCGACGCCCTGGTCCGAGAAGTCGGCATGACGCGGCAGGAGTCCTCGGACCTCCTCGACCGGGCGCTGGAGCTGATCGGCGAAGCGCTGGAGACCGACGGGCTGGTGAAACTGTCGCGGTTTGGGAATTTCGCCGTTCGGGAGAAGGCGGCGCGGTCGGGCCGCAACCCGAAAACCGGGATCGGCGCAGAAATCAGCGCCCGCCGCGTGGTCACGTTCAAACCGTCTCCGATGTTGAAAGAGCGCGTCGATCGCGACTGACCCTTCGAAAAGGAGACCTCAATGCCCGCCGCCAAGCCCCGCATCGAAAAATCCGCCGACGCGTTCCGCTCGATCGGGGAAGCGGCGAAGGAGCTGGGCCTCCAACCCCATGTCCTGCGATACTGGGAGACGAAGTTTCCGGGACATGTTCGGCCGGTGAAACGGGCGGATGGGCGGCGGCTGTTCCGGCCGGTCGATATGGATGCGTTGCGGGCGATCCAAGCTTTGGTGCACGGCCGCGGGGTGACGCTGAAAGGCGCGCGGGCCCTTCTGGAAGCGCAGGGCGTCGCCGCCGTTCTGGCCGCTGGCGGGGAGATCATCATCTCGCCAGAGCCGGCGCCGGCTCCCAGCCCCGCCCGGGCGCTCCAGGCCAGCGTGGCCGAGGCGTTCTTATCCGAGGGCGCCGGCCGTCCGCGCCGGCTCGAAACGGTGCTCGCCGAGATGACCGATCTCAAGCGCCGGCTGGACGCCGCGCGCCTTCGCGCTGCGGCCTAAGCCGATTGCCTTCGGCTGAGGCTTGCGCCATAAGCGGCGCTTGTCGGAGCGTGGCGCAGCCCGGTTAGCGCACCGGTCTGGGGGACCGGGGGTCGGAGGTTCGAATCCTCTCGCTCCGACCATCACACTAAAAATTCAACGGTTTTCGGCGATCTCGGCCGGCCGTGTCCGGAACAAAACCGAACAACCTGAGCCGCCAGCCCTGCGCAGCCCTCGGTTGACCCCTTGCGCGCCTGCGATATGGATCGGGGTGAAGGCTTGGGAGCGGCGCGGAAAGGGCGGGGCGTAGCATGTTCGGACGGAAGAAGAAGCAGGACAAAGCGCAAGCGGCCGCACCGGATCCCGCGCCCGCGGTCGAGACGCCGCAGCCCCCGGCGGATCCCGCTCCGCCGGAGCTGGAGCCAGAGCCCGCTGCGGCGGCCCAGGCGCCGGCGCCCCAGCCGATGCCCGCCGCAGATCCGGCGCCGCCCGCCGAGCCGGAACAGGCGGCCGCCCCCGCCGCCGATCAGCCGCCGATCCCCGACACGATCCCCGAGCCGCTGGCTGCGCCGGCCACGGCGAGCGCCATCGCGGCTGCGGGCGATGAGAAACCGGCGCCCAGCGAAGAGGTTCGCAAAGCTTTTCTCGCCCGGTTCGGGCAGGTGACGCTCGCGATGGCGGCGATGCAGCGCTACAAAACGCTGCCGATCGGTGATCTGCAGAAACTGATCCTCGAACCCCTGGCCCGGGACCGGGTGGCGGTCGCGACGGCGAAGAATTCCGATGGCGAAGGCGCCCAGCCGGACCGGGGCGTTGCGGGCGTTGCGATCTGGGCCACGGTCTCCGATACGGTCGACGCCAAAATCCGCGAGCAGATCAAATCCGGCGTGTTTCCCGTATCCCTCGACGCGGCCGACTGGAACAGCGGCCAGACCATTTGGTTGTTCGACCTCATCGCCCCGTCGCAAAAATTGGCGACGGGTGTCTTCGCCAACTTCCGGCAGGTGGCGCGGGGCGGCAAAATCAACCTCCACCCCATCGTGACGAAGATCGTCGACATGCAGGCTCTCAACCAGATGGGCGAGGTGACGGTCGAGGAGGCGCAGGCGCCGGTCGTCAACTGAAGCCGCCGCGGGCCGCCTGGTTGATTAACATCCCGTTAACGGGCTAACCTGATCAGTGTCTGGCGTTGGCGAGGGGACGCGCCGTGAACTGGATTTTCGCTCTACTCGCGTTCGCAGGGGTGATGGCGGTGCTTTCCACCGTCGTAAGCGTTCTGGTTGAGGCGGTTCACAAGACTTTCGCCCTGCGCGGATCGGGCCTTCAGAAAATGCTGCGGGACCTCCATGACGACGTGCTCTACGATGTCGAGGGACCGGAAGCGCGCACCGATATCGGCGAGGTCCGTCGGCGGCGCGGCGGGAAATCCGTTGAGGCGCGGGACTTCGCGCTGGACATGACCCAGAGCCAGTCGCGCGGCTGGCATCCGGCGCTGAGCCGCGCGATCGTGAATGTGCCGCTCCTTAATCTATTCCAGCGTCGCTTCGACCGGCTTACGCGGCTGCAATTCGCCGAGCAGCTCTCCCAAACCGATGTCGGCCGGCGGCTGCTCGAGGAGAACGATCGCGGGAAAATTCAAACCGCGCTCTCCCAGGCGATCTACCAATTCGATCGCTACGGCGTCATGCAAACGAGCTTCTTCCGCCAGCGGGCGAAGACGCTCACCACCCTCTTCTCCCTCGTCTTCGTGACCTTCGCGAACGTCAACGCGCTGGAGATCTATCGCCACCTCGCCGCCAACGAAAACGCCGCCGAGGCCGCGCTCGCCTTTGTCGGCGCCGGCGAGGAGACCGCGGTCGCAACGCTCGACTCGGCCGCCGACGCTTTGACGACCCGGCTCGACGCGCTTGAGAGCACCCTCGACGCCGGCCTCGACGACAAAGACCTCGCCAGGGAGATCGGCCGCGCGCATCGCGGGGTCGAGGACTTCCAGACCTCGTTCCGGGCGGCCAGTTTGGAGATCGACGCGCTCGCGGACGTCGGACTGCCCATCGGGCGGGCTTACTTTCCTTATTGCAACGGGGTCGGCGCCACGGACCCGACGGTCGATCCCCGGTGCGTAAGCGACCGGTTCGTCGAGAATTTCGCCGGTTCCATCTGGGACGGGATCGTTTGGGTCCTTTTAATGATCGCAACGGCGGGGTTGATCGGCCTTGGCGGGCCGTTTTGGTTCGATCTCTTCCACACCCTCGCGGTCATCGCCGGCCGCCGGGCGCCGCCCAATCTCTCGGCCGAAGACCGCGCCGCGCTCGCCGCCCCGGAACGTCGGCGCACCCTTGGGCGGCCGGACGAGGATGTCGATATTGAAGCTGCGACGGATGCTTTTCTGCTCACAGGCGGCAAGCGGATCGCAGCGGCTCCGGGCGCGCCGCCGCCGGGCATCCGGCGGGGGGCGAGCTCGGCGGAGATGATCGCCGGGGGGGCGCCTGGCGGAACCTCCGACCCTCCATCGCCGACGCCCGCCGGCATGCGCCGCGTCCGGCGTTAGCCGTGGTCGTTCCGCCGCATACTTTCGTTTCCGGCTTCAACGCCCTCTTGCGGGGCGGCTTTGCGGCGCGGGACGCAGGCGAAGAGATCCGGCTGAGGCGGGATTTCGAGGTGATCCTGCCGCCGCAGCAGTTTCGGTCGCCCTACGAGGAACTGCTCGTCCGGGCGGTCGAGCATCTGTTCTATGCCGACCGCGACCGGTTGCGCTTCGGGGCG
>CAYYNG010000099.1:0-6597 GCA_964472435.1 uncultured Hyphomonadaceae bacterium
CGTCGCCCCTCCGCCTCGCCGCACCATATCAGCATGTCCGCCGGATCGGCGATCTACGTAATCTCCCGAAATTGATCGAGGCCGTTCGGCGCTTTTCTCTGTCGAAGACGGGGCGGCCATCGATGAGGAGATTTCCATGCCGGACGACGAAAGAACGACATCCCAGAAAAGCCGTCGGCGCGCGACCGCCGAAACGAGCGACGGACATACCGTGATGGATGCACTGGGCGAGGGCCAAAACGCAGGAACGATGATGCGCGCCATGGCGGGCGGGTTTCGCCATTACATGCAAACGAACGAAGAATTGGCGCGCTTCTATTCGAACCGGTTCAGGAAGAACATCGAAACCATGCGGCGGCTCTCGACCTGCCGCGACGCCCAGAGCTTCTCGGACGCCTGGAGCCATGCGGCGAGCGAGACCGCCCATGATTACGCCGACGAATTCGACAAGTTGCTTGCGATCAACACCGCGCCATTGGAAGAGGAATAGCCTAGCGGGGAGGGCGAGAGTCCATGTTCAGACTGCCGACTTGGCCGTTTGGCCGGAGGGCGCCGAAACAGCCGCACCCGCCGACCGACTATGACCGGGCGGCGCCGCCGGTCGATATGCGGACCCGACGGCTGGCCGCCGAAGCGCTGGCTCGAGCCGACCGGGGGCTCGAGCCCCGGGAGGCGCGGCACGACTAATGCGTCGTTCCCGCGAGAGGTGAGTTGATCTATTATGGCGGCGTGTCCGATCGCTTCGCCAATGCGCTGCTATGAGCGCGCCAGAGCCTTCGCCGCCTGGCGCCCTGACGCTTGATGAAGCCGACCTCGCGCGCATCTCGAAAGGTCTTGGGCGAACCATCGACGCGCTTGTCGCCGGCCGCTCGCTCGCTGATACGGCGGGGCTTTTGATCGACACGCTCGAGGCGTTGCCGAACGCCGGCCGATTTGCGGCGTTCCAAGCGCTTGGTCCGGACCATCCGATGAAACTGATCGCCAGCCGGTCCCTCTCCGACGCGGAGGTTTCAGCAATCGCCGCCTCCATCGACACGGCGGAATTGATGGCGCTTGCGAACGATCCGGACGCCGCCGAGCGTGGCGCGCCGAAAACGATTATCGTTCCGGACGCGGGAGACGAGCCGCAGCAATTGTTCGTCTATCCGATCGCCTTCGTCGAACCGCCGCGGGTCGCACTGATCGCGATGGCGCGGGAGGTGCGGCCGGACCACGAGCCGGAGCAGTTCACATCCTTGCTGCGCCAATTGGCGCGCATTGCCGCTATCGTTCTCGAGGATCGTCGGTTGCGGTCGGAGATCCGTGATGTCGACGAGCTAATGGCCGGCGTCCTCTCCGCGGTGCCTGAGGCGGTGATCCGCATCGACGAAGCGGGCGTCGTCCAATCCTATTCCCGCGCGGCGGAAACGATGTTCGGCTACGCGCCGGCAGAGATCATAGGCGGACCGGTGACGCGGCTCATGGCGCCGGAGCACGCCGACCAACACCAGGACTATATCCAAGCGTTCGAGGACACGGGCATGCGCAGACTGCCGGATTTCGGCCGCCGCGTCCAAGCCAGGCGGTGGGACGGTGAAACCTTTCCGATCGAAATCGCCTTGTCCGCCTTCGATTTCGAGGGCGAGCGACAATATGTCGGCGTTGTCCGCGACGTCTCGCGCCAACTCGCCGACGAGCGCCGCCTTGACGAGCTGCGTAGGGCGCTGGAAGTGGCCGCGCGGCACAGTGCGCTCGGCGAGCTGTCGGCGTCCATCGCCCATGAGCTCAATCAGCCGCTGACCGCCGTCGCAAACTATATGGACGCAGCCGAGGCGCTGCTCGCCGCGCCGGGCGAACTCGACCGCGAAGCGTTGCGGCGCGCGATCCTCGGCGCCGCGGGCCAGGCCCGCCTAGGAGGGGAAATCGTGCGGCGCATTCGACGCCTGACGCGGCGGGGCGAAGCGCTGATGGCCGCCGGCGACTTTGCGGGCGCCGTCGCCGAGGCGGTCGAGTTTTTCCGCCGCTCCAGCATGGCCTCGGGCGTCGACATCACCGTTCGCCACGCCGGCGAGACGCGCCCTGTCGTGTTCGACCGCGTGCAGCTTCAGCAAGTCGTCGGCAATCTCGTCGCCAACGCCCTCCAGGCGGTCGCCGAGCAGGACGTGCGCCGCGTCGACGTCGAGACGAAGATCGGGGACGACGGCGCTGAATTGACCGTCGCCGATACGGGCCCGGGCGTGCCGGACGAACGGAAATCATCGATCTTCGACAGTTTCATAACCCACCGCGCTGGGGGCTTGGGCATCGGCCTTGCGGTTTCCAGGCGGATCGCCCAAGCCCATGGCGGGCGGCTAACCGTCGAGGACGCGCCAAGCGGCGGCGCGGTTTTCCGCATGACGCTGCCCTTGGCCGGCAAGGCCGAAGCAAGGACGGTTGAAACATGACGGATCCGCTCCGCAGCGTTTTCGTGGCCGACGACGACGCCGGCGTCCGCGAGTCGCTCGGCGCGCTCTTCGCCGCGCACCAAATGCCCTGCGAGACGTTCGCCTCGGGCGCGCAGCTCATCGATCGGATGACACGGCCCCATGCCGGTTGCGCTTTGATCGATTGCTGCATGCCCGAGCTCGACGGGGTCGAGACTTTGATCCGGCTTCGAAAGCATGGGATCGAAACGCCGGTTCTGATGATCACCGCCCATGGCGACGTCGACCTCGCCGTTCGCGCGATGAAAGCGGGCGCTATGGACTTCATCGAAAAGCCTTGGGCGCGGGAGGTTCTTTTCGACGCGGTCGAGATCGCGTTCGACGCCGACGCTCGGTCCCGCCGCCGGCGGAAAGACGCCGCCCGGGCCCAAGCGTTGATCGCCACGTTGACCCCGCGCGAGCGGGATGTCTTCGATGAATTGATCACCGGGGCGCCAAACAAGGTGATCGCCCGGCGGCTGGATCTCAGCCCGCGGACCATCGAGTTCCATCGAGCCCGCGTCCTCGAAAAGACCGCCGTCGCAAGCGTCGCCGACCTCGTCCGCCTTGCGTTCCAAGCCGATCCCAAGAACGCCGTCGGGCCGCCCGAGGCGCCTGCGTAATCCTACGCAATTGGCGACGGCGTCGAGGTTGGGGAACGTGCGCCGCGGGGGGTAAGGGAGCGCGCAATGGCGACGAAAGAGGCGAAGTCCGTTCCGACGCGGACCCAAGTGGTGGGCCGCCGCAAATTGCACCCATTCCATCGGGATGCGGATACGGCCCGATCTCCCGAGTTCGAACAGATCGACGCCTATCTGCGCGGCGCGTTCGCCCGCCTAACCGGCGGGGCCCCGGTTCTCGCGGGTCTTGCGGCGCTGCAGGATTGGGCGGTCCACCTCGCGCAATCGCCAGGCCGCGCGACGCGCCTCGCCCTCCACGCGGCCCGAAGCGGGGAGCGCGCCGCGGAATACGGACTTCGCCGCGCGTCCGGCGAAGCGCCCGATCCTCCCTTCGGCCTCAACGAAAGCCCGCGCTTTCGCAGCGATGCGTGGCGACAGTTCCCCTACGACGTTTATGCACAAAACTGGCTCGCCGCCTGCGACTGGTGGAAAACGGCGACGGCGCAGTCGCGCGGGCTGAACGCGTGGTCGTCCGATCAAACCGCTTTCATGATGGATCTTTTGCTTCAGGCATGGTGTCCGGCGAATTTTCCGTGGACCAACCCCGATGTCGCCGCCCGCACCCTCAAAGAAGGCGGGGCGAACCTCGCCCGCGGCGCCGAAGCGTTCAGCCGCGATCTTTGCCGCGTGTTCGTCGACGAGTCCGGCGACATCCCCGATAGTTTTAGAGTCGGCGAAACACTTGCGAAAACGCCCGGCAAAGTCGTGATGCGCAACCCATTGGCGGAACTGATCCAGTACGAGCCCCAGACAGAGCGCGTGCGCGCCGAGCCAGTCCTCATTACGCCCGCTTGGATCATGAAATACTATATCCTCGACCTGTCCGAGCACAACTCCTTGGTGAACTGGCTGACCCAGCAAGGCTTCACCGTTTTCATTCTGTCTTGGAAAAACCCCACCCGCGCGGAAGCGGAGCTGGGCATGGCCGATTACCTTAAACTCGGCGTCTACGACGCTTTGGACGCGGTCGAGGCGATCACAGGGGCGGATAAGATCCACGCCTGCGGATATTGCCTTGGCGGCACGCTGCTCGCCACCGCTGCGGCCGCCATGGCGCGGGACGGCGACGATCGGCTTAAATCAATCTCGCTTCTCGCCGGCCAGACGGACTTCTCGGAACCCGGCGAGCTGCGTCTTCTCATCGACGAGGCGCAGATCACCTACCTCGAGGACATGATGGCCCAAACGGGGGTCATGCCGGCGCAGCATATGGCGGGCGCCTTCAAAGCCCTGCAGTCGGACACCCAGATCTGGGAGAAAGCTGTATCGTCCTATCTTCTGGGCGAGCCGCCGCAGGTCTTCGACATCTTGGCCTGGAACATGGATGCGACCCGCATGCCGGAAGCGATGATGCGGGACTACCTCCGCAGCTTTTACCTTGAGAATCGGTTGGCCCAGGCGCGCTATGCCGTCGGCGGCAAAGCCGTGGCCCTTTCCGATATCCGTGCGCCGGTCTTCGCCGTCGGTGCGGCCCGCGATCACATCTCGCCCTGGCGCTCGGTCTATAAAATCCTGCAGCTGACGGATACGGACGTAACCTTCGTACTGACAACCGGCGGCCACAATGCGGGCATCGTCTCCGAACCAGGCCACGGTGGGCGGCGCTATCGCATCAAGACCGTCAAAGCCAGCGATCATTACCTCAATCCCGACGCTTGGATCCGAGCGGCCGCGAGCAAGACCGGGTCGTGGTGGGAGCCTTGGCGCGACTGGCTGGCGGCCCAGTCCTCCAGCGAGACCGTGCCTGCGAGAAGAGCAGGCAACGCCGCCGCAGGCTACCCGCCGCTCTGCGCGGCGCCGGGGGCTTACGTCTTGGCTGCCTGACCGGCGGCCGGCTTAAAAGCCGATAGCGGCGTCAAGCGCCTGGCTTCCTGCCAGCTCATCAACGCCGGCGATGCGCCGGAGGGCCGGCAGATCGCGGACCACGAACAATTGCGGCCGCGGCAGGTCGATCACGCCCGCTTGTTTCAAGGCATGGATCATCCGGCTCACTGTCTCGAGCGTCAGCCCGAGGTAATCGGCGATGTCGCCCCGCCGCATTGGAATGTCCACAGGCCCGGCGCCGGTCCCTTGTCGCGCGTAGAGCTCGGTCAAGAAATGAGCCGTGCGTTCACGGGCCGACATCCGGCCAAGCAGAACGGCTTGCTCCCGGGCGTCGCCTAACATGGCGCGGAAAAGCTCGAAGATATGGGCTCGAAAGCCCGCGTCACAGCGCATTGCAGCGTCGAAGGCGGTGCGGGGGAAGAAGCGCAAGTCGAGATCCGTCACGGCCTCGGCGCTGAGATCATAGACGGCGCCGGCGCCGAGCCCCAAAACATCGCCGGGCCCCGCAAAGGCCTGAACCTGCCGCCGGCCATCGCTCATCAACCGGTAAACGGTCACGAGCCCCGAGACGATCCGATACACGCCCGCGTTAGGATCGTCCTGAAAGAAGACATGGCTTTGGCGGGGCCGCATGCGGCGTTCGGCCCGCCGCCACGGATCGGGATCGGGCGGACGGTTTCCGTCTAAAGTGTAAGCCCGTCCCGCCGCGCCGCCGTCCTCTCTGACTTGCATGCTCTGCCTCCGCCTCGTCGCCGCCCGTCCAACCTGGGGAAAAGGTGCGACGGCGACGCCCGCCGCGGTAGTTCGCAAAACTACGAGGCATGATCGATATCAAGGAGGTCCGGAGGCTTTGGCACGAGGCTCTTTGCAACCGAGCGTAAAGGACGAGCGCCCACCATGAAACACGAGCTGATTGATAACGCCGTCAAGATCGCCGAAACCTGCGACGACCTATGCCTTGCAACGGTTCGGCCGGACGGCTTTCCCCAGGCCACCACCGTCTCCTTCGTCCATGACGGCCTGACCCTCTTTTTCTGCTGCGGCGACCGCTCGCAAAAGGCGCGAAACCTCCGCGCGGATCCGCGCGCCTCGGTCACCATGACCGCACCATATGAGAATTGGAATGAGATCAAGGGCCTCAGCCTGGCCGCGCACGCCGCCGAGCTGACCACGCCCGCTGAGCAAGACCAAGTGCTCGGGCTTATGCTGGCCCGGTTTCCGAAGATGACCGATTTTGAACCGGAGGAGACCGGCACCATTGCGTTTTTCAAGCTCACCCCGTTCGTTCTGTCAGTCCTCGACTATGGGAAGGGCTTCGGACAAGCGGACACGGTCACGCTCGACGAAGGCGACGTCGCGAACGCGCTGGAAAGCATGAAACATCGCTGGCTCGCGGCCGCAGGTTGATCGGGGTCAAGGCCCGCCACCCCCCCGCCGTCTAAAGTCGGACGAGCTTTAGCTAGAGGAGGCCGCCATGCCAGACACATCTCAAAAAGACCTCGTCCCCCAGCGCCGCCGCGCGTTCGCGCCTCGCCCGGCCGGTGATCTCTTTGATCGGATGCGCGCCGACATTGATGAACTTTTCGGCTCTAACCTCCGCCCCTGGGCGCCCGGCGCGCATGGCGCCGAGGGCGACTTCGCCGCGCCCTTGC
>CAYYNG010000100.1:0-6569 GCA_964472435.1 uncultured Hyphomonadaceae bacterium
CGGAGTTCGGGACCATCACCGAACATGCGCGCGCATGGGGCCGTCAGCGGGTCGAGGTCTATGAGACGACCGTGAAACTGGGCGCGCTTCCCTTGCCGAAGCGCGAGCGCAAGATTTTCGACGGCGCAAGCGTGACGACGATCAACGACCGCAACGGGAGAGCGTCCACGGCGCAGTCGCCCGTCTATGACCGCATCATCCGTGCGATGAACGGCCGATCGAACGACGAGGCGGGCGCCGCGATCATGGCCGCCGTCGGCGCGACGGCGACCGGCGAGAGCGGGTCCTTCGGAGGGCACGATTGCGCTTACTATCGCAATGACGCCATCGGTTCGACGGCGTGCGTGACGCCCTGGGGCGCGACGCTCCATCTGCGCACGAAGCTCGGCGCGATCGAAATCGAGCGTAAGGCGACGCGCGTTGCGATTGGTGAGGAAGGGCCCGACGCCGCGTTCGCTTGGAAGTGATCTTCCTTGCACAAAGTTGGACGCGGCGCGCGTTCAGGCGTCCAAGGCATCACTATAGCGCGTTCGCAATTCTTCGAATTGCAAACGCAATCGAGTTATTTGATGTCGCGCGTCTTTTCACAAAAACCGGTTTCCACCTTTTGTGGACGCGCTCTAGAAAACGGACCTCGGAGAGAACCAGTCAGAGGTGGGTGTGGGTTACTCTTCGGGTCCGGGCCCATTAACGTTGCCCAGCAATGCGCCACGCGAAGGGCGAGACATCGCTGGATTGCGTCCCAGCCGAACCGCTTCTGCATTTATTACCGCGCCGCGTGAACGTCGTGCAGGGCGACAAAGGCTATGATAGCAACGCTGTTCCGACCCGGATCGAAGCGGCCCAAGCCCGGGCGGCGAGGGAGGACGGCCTCCTCCTTTGCCCCGAAGGCGCAGCGACGCTCGCCGCCTATGAGGACGCGCTCACCGCCGGCCGCATTGAGAAAGACGCCCGCGTCATGCTCTTCAATTGCGGATCTGGCCTTAAATACCCCATGCCGCCGGCTGAGCGGGCGCTGGATCGGACCCAGCCGATCGATTGGGCGGCGCTCGCGGGCGCTGGTTTAACGTGATCGTGTGTTCGGTTTCGCGGTCGAAGGTTGTAAGGGTTCGGCATGATCCAAGTTGAGACTGTTTATCGCCGGTTGAGCGTTGCAGTGATCGCGGCGTGCGCGGCCGGCTGCGCCACGAACAGCCATCCGGATTTCGAGGACGCAGAGTCGATCCGAAAGTATCTCAAGGCCGACGCCGGCGGGTTCGGCGCCTCGGAGTTCCATTTCCACCGTGGCAATATCGGCCCCGACAGCCTCGGCCGGCCGACCAATTTCGGCGTTTTCACAACGCCGATCGAAGGCTCCTCGGCGGCGGACTAGGCTCGAAAGCCTGGGATTAGTCGAAATCGGCGGGGGCGTGGGTGTTCATTGCGCGAAACGACACCGCCCGCCGCAGCGCTGCGAAGAAGAACCCGTCGGTGCCCGTCCGCCTTGGGGTGAGGCGGACGCCGCCTTCCGGGCCCAGGCCAGCGCGAACAGCCCCTGCGCCGGCTTCTGTGAGAAGCCCTGACGTCGCGGCCGCCTCCGCGGCGTTTTCCTGCGCGAAGTCCGGCCGGGCGGCGAGGAAATCGGCGACGCGATCCTCGTCTTCTTCCATCAGAAAGGAGCAGGTTACGTAGATGAGCCGTCCGCCGGGTTTCACGTAGGCCGCCGCGGCGGCGAGGATCTCGGTCTGCTCCGCCATGCGCTTTTCGAGCGCGCTTTCCTTCACCCGCCATTTTGAGTCCGGCCGCCGCCGCCAGGTGCCGGTTCCCGTGCAGGGCGCGTCGACGAGCACGCAGTCCATCTGGCCTTCGAGCGCGGCCAGCGCGTCCGGCTCGCTTGGGTGGACCAGTTGCACATTATGCGCGCCGGAGCGCTTAAGCCGCGGGATGAGCCCCGAAAGCCGCCGCCCATCGATGTCGTAGGCGTGGACCTGGCCTTTGCCCTCGAGGGCTGCGGCGAGCGCGAGGGTCTTGCCGCCCCCGCCTGCGCAATAATCGAGCACCTGTTCGCCCGGCCGCACATTCGCCGCTGCGGCCGCGATCTGGGAGCCCGCATCCTGCACCTCGACCCAGCCTTTCGAATAGGCGGGGATGCGCTCAAGGCTCGCCTCGCGCTCGGCGGGGTCGCGCGCCGGGATGTGGAAGGCGTTTTTGAGAAGCTCAGAGGGTTCAGCCTTGGCCGATTGCAGCGGCTTTGCGGCCCGGGCGACATCCGTTTTCAGCGTGTTGACCCTGAGATCAACGGCCGCCCGTACGGCCATGGCCTGGGCTTCCACTGCAGCCTCCTCGCCGAAGACCCGCGCCAGGTGCGGGGCGAGCCATTCGGGGAAGTCGCCTTGCACATGGGGCGGCGCGGCGGGGTCGGGCGCCATGACCAACCGCTCACGCTCTTCAAGCGTCAGCGGGCCGGGCGCGTGTTCGGTGTCCATCGCATCGTCGATCCGGCGGATGTCCCAGCCCCAGGCATGGGCTAGCGCGCCGAGAACGAGGGCGCGGGGCGCATCGGATCCCATGGCGTGGGCGATGGAGTTTTTCTTCCGCAGCGCATCGAGCACGAGCCCGGAGACCCAGGCCCGGTCCTTCGCGCCAGCGTATCGCGCGCGCTTGCCCCAGTCCCGCGCAGCCGCCTTCACCGGCTGGTGACGGCCGAGCACGTCTGATAACACCTCGATCGCCGCGGCGATGCGGCCGCCATCGCGCATGGCTGTGTTCCCTCTTTCGGCCGAGCAAGACCCGCGGTGGTAGCCTCGGCCGGCGCGTTTGCAAAGCGCCCGGCGCCGCCTGCGCCTTGACCAAGCGCGTCCGACGCCGTTCGTTCGGCCAGCGCGCTCTCGTTGCTCCAGACGGCGGGCGCCCCGGAACGGAAAGCTGGCGATTGGCCATCCTCATCGACATCTGGCGGCGCCAACCGGCCTCCCTCAGCCTTGTCGCGCTGGCGACGGTTCTCTTCGTCGCGCTCGGCCCCGGCGGGTTCAGCGTTCCGAACGGCCCAATCGTCGGCCAAATCGCGATCGCCATCTCGAACGTGTTCCGCCACGGGGATCTGTCGCACCTCTTGGTCAATCTCGCCGTGATCGCCTGGGCGGGCCGAATCGTCGAACCACGCCTCGGCCCCGCGCGGGCGGCGGCGATCGCGCTGGCGGCCGTTGTCTTGGGCACATTGGTCGAAACCTGGCGCGTGGATGCGCGGTTCCTCGGCCTGTCCGGCGTCGCCTACGCCTTCGCCGTCAGCGCCGTCGTCCTGCGAGCCGAGGAGTCCCGGCTGCCGATTCTCGCCGTCGCAACCCTCGCCTGGGCCGCGGCGGAGGTGTTTTTCCTGTCGCGCAACACCGCCGTTTATGTTCATCTTATGGGAATATCCATCGGGTGGAGCGCAGGCATGTTCGGGCGATCGCGGAAGTCAGACGGTCCCGTCGTCGAGCGCATGCGGCCGCGAGACATCAAGCGCGTGGTCGCCATCATCGAGGAAACCGACGAGGAC
This sequence comes from uncultured Hyphomonadaceae bacterium, assembly GCA_964472435.1. Classification (GTDB taxonomy): domain Bacteria; phylum Pseudomonadota; class Alphaproteobacteria; order Caulobacterales; family Hyphomonadaceae; genus CAYYNG01. The sequence continues at coordinate 3,518 of CAYYNG010000100.1, forward strand.
GACGCCGAGGAAGCCGCGCACGCCTTCCAAAAGTATGGCGTCGACCGGATGCTGGTCCTCAAGGACGGAGGCGAAATCGTCGGCGTCACCGGGCATTCGCCGTCTGAAGGGGCGGACGATGTCGTCTGGCTCTCTTGGACTTATCTGGCGTCCACGGCTCGAAAAGAGGGCCTTGGTCGGTTCATGGTGGAAGAGCTCCTCTCTATGCTCAACGGCCAGGGCGTGCGAAAGATCTTTATCGCGACAAGCGACTACGCCGAGAACGGCGAGATCATCTACGCCGACGCCCATGCGTTTTACGAGGGGCTTGGCGCCGTCAAGGAGCTGGTCCTGCCCGACTATCACGCCCCCGGCGAGGCGAAGATCATCTACGGGCTGGACAATCCCAATCATCGCGGCGCGCCGGCGACTATCGACCCCGCGGCGGCCGGGTTGAGCGTCTCATAGATTCGACCAAGAGATGATGCGGCGGACGTCGCCGGGTTTGATTGGACCGAGTCCGAAACGGGTCCGTCCAATCTCGGCCCAGCGCTGGGGGATGCACGCGCCGGGGCGTTCCGGATGGCGGTGCTTGCGCTGCCGGAAGATCTCTCGGCGGCGGGGCGCGAGGAGCTTGAAGCGAATCGCTTCGAACGCTTAGGCGAGCTGAAAGACTATTATGCGAGCGGGATATCGCAAGTATGGTGGCGTCATCTTCTGACTTGAAAGAAGCGACTGCTTCAGGACGTTATTCTTTTAGGACCACATAGGGGAGAGCGGTCATGAATTCGGCACTTTTAAAGTATGGACTCATCGGGCTCGCAGTTGCGGGCTTCTTCGGATACTCGTGGTATCAGGACAATATGGTTCCGCAATCGGCGGATCTCGGTCAGGTCTTGGATCGGACCGAGTACGCCCTGTCGCAGTATTCGGAGGCGAGCGGGCCTGCGGACGCCGGCGCGGCCGGCGAGGCGACGGACGCGCAAATGGCGGAGTTCACGGAATTCCTGACGGCCATTATGAACGCACAACCCACCTTCTACGATGATCCGATCGGCGTGAACCTCCAGGACGACGCGATGTTCCTGGGCTTCAAGGATCCGAACGCCAACAACATCCAGGATAGCGGCGAGGGAAAGATCTTCACAATCGAGATCGATTCCGCAAACGAACGGCTGATCGCCACGGACGTCGCCGGCGATGCGGCGTCGCTGCGCTTTTCAGGCGCCGGGTTCCTGACTGGTCTCGTCATCGGCAATCTTCTCTCGCGGCAGTCGCGGGCCGGTATCGCGCCGGGCTCGTTCAATAATCGCCAAGCCACGCCGCGTAACGCCTATCAGGCGAAATCGAGCGCGCGGTCGCGGGCGCGGTCGGGCGGCTCCCGCTCCGGCAAATAGGCCGCTTCGCCTGGAGGAAGATCAAGGGGAGGCTCGGGGCGCGATCTTGCGGTCCGGGCCTTTTCTTTCGCCAACCGCGCTGGAGTGACCGACGATGACGGCTGAAACAGAGGCGAGGGCGGCCCCGCTGCCGAACCGCCAGCAGGCGGTGCTTCTCGCGACGAACATGATCGAGGAGATCAGCGGGATCCTGTACGAGATGATCATAGGCAAGGATTCGTGCTATCTTTTGGGAAACTCGGTCTACCAGTTTTCGCTGACCATCGGTTTCTTCATGTTCGCGATGGGCGTCGGCTCCCATCTCTCGCGCTTTATCGGCGGCCGACTGATCGAAACCTTCGTCCATGTCGAAATGGCGCTCGCAATCGTCGGCGGGCTTTGCAGCATTACGCTCTTCATGGTCTTTCCCGCCGCGCCGCAATTCTACACCGCGACCATGTTCGCCTTCATCTTCGTGATCGGATGCCTGGTGGGCGTCGAGATCCCGCTCCTGACGCGCGTCCTCGCCGAGCGCCACGGCACCCGGCGGTCGATCGCCGACGTCCTGTCGCTCGATTATGTCGGCGCCCTGATCGGGTCTGTAGCGTTTCCGCTGCTCCTTTTGCCGACGCTCGGGTTGATCGCGTCTTCGTTCGCCATCGGGCTGATCAATATCAGCGTCGCGATCCTCAATGTCATCTGGCTGCGGGACCATCTCGCAGCGCCAGGCCGCACCCTCGCCGCCGCAATCGGGGCGTTCGGTCTGCTGATTCTTCTGACGCTTTCTGCAAACCGCATCACGTCCTACGCCCAGGACCATCTTTATTTCGATCAGATCGTCTGGAAGCGCCAGTCGCCGTATCAATCCCTCGTCGTCACCCATTCGTGGCCGCACCGCGACCTGCGGCTGTTCATCGACGGTCACCTGCAATTCTCCGCTCAGGACGAGCATCGCTATCACGAGGCCCTCGTGCACCCGGTGATGAGCGTCGGCGGGGCTGCGCCGGCCCGTGTTTTGATCCTCGGCGGCGGCGACGGCCTCGCCGCGCGCGAGGTGCTGAAACACGACGCCGTGCAAACGATCGATCTGGTCGATCTCGACCCCGACATGACCTGGCTGGGCGAGAACTTCCCGCCCGTGGTGGAACTGAACAAAGGCAGTCTGCAGGCGCCCGAAGTCTCGATCTACAACCAGGACGCGTTTGTCTTCGTTCGAAACACAGACGTGCGTTATGACCGGGTCATCATTGATTTTCCCGATCCCCATAATGAGGCGATCTCAAAGCTCTACTCACAGGAATTCTACGCCATGGTGATGGGGCGGCTCGCGCCAGGCGGGGCGATGGTCACGCAAAGCTCCTCGCCCTTTTTCGCCCGCCGCACTTTTTGGGCCGTGGCTGCGACCATCGAGTCGATCTTCCCGAAGACGGTCAGCTACAATGTTCAAGTTCCGTCCTTCGGCGTCTGGGGGTTTCACCTCGCTTTCAAAGACGCCGACGCGTCGGTGGGTCCTGCGCCGAAGGACCTCGCCTTCATGTCGGATGCGGTTTTCGCCGCCGCCCAGGTTTTCCCATGCGATCTCTCCCGGCCTGACGGGCTCGCGCCCAATTCGATCTTCGACCCGTCGCTCTATCAGCGCTACACCGAGGATCTGCGGTCGGGCCCTCAGCTCAGCCTGACCGCGTGCAGCTGATTGA
>CAYYNG010000101.1:0-6540 GCA_964472435.1 uncultured Hyphomonadaceae bacterium
AAAGCTCGGTATGGCCGCGCTGACGGCCAAATCCCTTGGCTTCGCCCACCGTCATGCCTTGCAGCCCAATTTCGTGGAGGGCTTCTTTCACGTCGTCCAGTTTGAACGGTTTGATGATCGCCTCGATCTTCTTCATGTCCCGGCCTTGGTCTGCTCGCCCGTCGTTTCCCGTCTCCTAGGCCCCGTTGTCGATTGTGGCGATAGCGCCAGCCGCGACGTTACGGCAGACCGAGACCGCTGGCGCGACATTAGGCGCCTGCGATCAAAAACTAGGCATCTTGTGTCCAGCCAGATCTTTCTAAGCTTGAAAAATTGTGACGCCTGCGTCATTTATTTTGAAGGAACGAGCATAGGTGAGCGCCATGCAGGACATTATTCTTCACCCCGACCGCCGGTCCCGGCCGTATCGTCCCATCGAGGCGGTCCAGCGCATGGGCAAGCTGATCGATGACAAGGAAGACACCGAGCAGGTGTTTCACATCATCGACGCGCTCAGCGGCAATGCGAACCTCAAAGACTTGAAGGTCTTCTTAAAGAGCGATCAGGGCCGGCGCATGCTTCAGGACAAGCCGTTTCTTCCGCCCATGCTCGACGACCACGACGCGCTTCGGCGGCTGCCCAAGGGCTCGGTCGGCCAAGCTTATGTGGATTTCATGGAGCGAGAAGGGCTCTCGGCCGCCGGGCTCGTCGCCGAGCAGGAGAAGTTTTCCGCCGGAAAACCGCGCTATGACGATGATTTGGACTGGTATTCCAATCGTCTCCGCGACACCCACGACCTCTACCACGTTCTGACCGGCTATGGTCGGGACGCTCTGGGCGAGCTGGCGCTTCTCGGCTTCAGTCATTCGCAGAACGGCGGCTTCGGCGTCCTGTTTATCGCGTTCATGGGGCGGATGCGTGCGTTCAAGATGGCGCCGGCCGAGGCGCGGATCGGCGATGTGGTCCGCGAGGGGCGGCGCAACGGCCGCCGCGCCGAGCGCATCATTGATCAAGATATCGAAACGCTTCTCGGGGAGCCGCTCAGCGCCGCGCGGGCGCGGCTGAAGATTGAGCAGCCGGTCGCTTATCGCCGCGCGCTTTCCGTGTTCGCACAGCGCGCAAAGGCGCCGAACGCTCCGATCGCGGCGTGATCTTTCTCATCCGTCACGCCGAGCCGGCGGCCGGCTGGGGCGAGGCTCAAGATCCTGGGCTCAGCGATCTTGGACGCCGCCAGGCCGAAGCGGCAGCAGCGGCGCTGCGCGATCTTGGAGCAAAGGCGGCGATCTCGAGCCCGATGCGGCGCTGCCGAGAGACCGCGGCGCCGTTCGAGGGGGAGACGGGCGCGGCTGCGAGGATCGAGCCGGCCGTCTCCGAGATCAAGACGCCCGATGGGATAGCCGACCGCTCGGCCTGGCTCCGCGGCGTGATGGCAAGAGGCTGGGCGGATGCGGGCTATGATTTTTTGGATTGGCGGAGCGCGGCTCTGACGGCCATCGAGGCCCTCGACGATGGCGCGGCGGTCTTCACCCATTTCGTCGCCATAAACGCCATTGTCGGGCTGATCGAGGAGGATGACGCCGTCATGGTCTTCCGTCCCGCTCATTGCTCGATCACCTCGGTCGAGCGCGTCGCCGGCGACTGGCGCGTCGTCCAAAGGGGCGCGGAGAGCGCGCCGCGCGTGCTATAGGCGCAGGCGATGCCGCGCCCCATCCTTACCACCGCTGAAATGCGCGCCGCCGACGCCGCCGCGATCGCGGCGGGAACCCCAGGCATCGAACTGATGGAAAACGCGGGCGAGGCGGTTGCGAGGGCCGCCGAAACCCTGGCGCCCGACGGCGATATTCTTGTGCTCTGCGGGCCCGGCAACAATGGCGGCGACGGCTTCGTCGCTGCGCGCCGGCTCCAGGCCGCGGGGCGGGCGGTCCGGGTCTTCTTGCTCGGTGAGCGGGATGGCTTGACGGGCGACGCCCGAGTGGCGTCGGACCGGTGGCCGGGGCCAGTTGAACCGTTAGACGCCGCCCTATCCGCCGACAGCGCATTGGTCGTCGACGCCCTTTTCGGGGCCGGCTTGTCGCGACCGTTAGGGGGCGTCCCGGCCGAGCTTGCGGCGCGCCGCTGGCCGGCGGTCCTTGCGGTGGATACGCCGTCCGGCCTCAACGGAGACGCCGGGCGGCCGGACGGGACGGTGTTCCGAGCCGACGCGACCGTCACCTTCGCCGCGAAAAAGCCCGCTCACGTTCTCGAGCCGGGCCGATCGCTTTGCGGGCCGGTCGCCGTCGCCGATATCGGCCTTCCAGACGCTGTTTTGAGAGAGGCGGGCGGGACGCTCTACGAGAACGGGCCAGATCTCTGGAGATCCGTTTTCCCCGAGCCGGCCCCGGACGGCCATAAGCACCGCCGCGGCCATCTCATGTGCCTTACCGGGCCGGCGGCGGGGACGGGCGCGGCGCGGCTCGCGGCGCGGGCGGGGCTGAGGGCGGGAGCGGGGCTCGCGACGCTGCTGTCGCCGCCCTCGGCCGTGCTGGTGAATGCCATCGCATCGACGGCTGTGATGGTGCGCAGCATCGGCGACGCGGCTGCCGCCGCCGAGGCGCTAGGGGCGGCCGACGCGGCCGTCTTGGGGCCGGCGGCCGGCGTGACGGACGCAACGCGGTCGACCGTCGAGGCCGCCCTCGGTTCACCCGCGCGGTGCGTCTTGGACGCCGACGCGCTCTCGGTCTTCGCCGATGCGCCCGCGGCCTTGTTCGATGCGTTGCGGCCGGGAGATGTCCTCACCCCCCATATCGGCGAGTTCCGCCGCGTTTTCGGCGATCGCCTTGATATTGCGGCGAACAAAATCCAAGCCGCCCGGTCTGCAGCGGCCGAAGCGGGCGCCGTCGTGCTCTTGAAAGGTTCCGATACGGTGATTGCGGCGCCAGACGGCCGGGCGGTGGTGAACACGCATGCAAGTCCTTATCTCGCCACCGCCGGTTCGGGCGACGTGCTCGCCGGTATGATCGGCGGGCTTCTGGCCCAGGGCATGCCAAGTTTCGAGGCCGCCGCGGCCGCCGCATGGCTGCATGGCGACGCCGCACTCAGCCTCGGCCCCGGGCTGATTTCGGAGGATCTCGTCGAGGCGCTGCCTGGACGACTTCAGGCGCTCTTGTCCGCGGAGGCTTGAAGCTCGCCCTTGGGAGCGATACGTCCCGCTGATCGCCGGCAGCGGATGTGGCGGAATTGGTAGACGCGCTGGATTTAGGTTCCAGTGCCGCAAGGCGTGGGGGTTCGAGTCCCTTCATCCGCACCAGCGTGGCGCCGTCCTCGCGTGGACAGGCCGATGGGCGTGTGACATAAGCCGCGCCTCACTGAGATGTAGCCACGACAGCGCCCGCCTTGGACGCGCGCGCCAAGGAAAAGAAATGGACGTCACCGAGACGAAGACCGATGGATTGAGCCGCACCTTCGCCGTGCGGATCCCCTCGACGGAGCTGCAGGAACGGCTCGATGCGCGGATTGAAGAGATCCGCCCGCAAATGCGCCTTAAGGGCTTTCGCCCCGGCAAGGTGCCCGCGGCCCACGTAAAGAAAATGTTCGGCAAGTCGATCATGGGCGAGTTGATCGAGGGGTTGGTGGGCGAGGCGAACCAGAAGGCCCTCGACGAGTCCGCCGTCCGCCCGGCCTCCCAGCCGCAGATCGAGATGGACAGCGATATGGATCTGGTGGTGGCGGGGGACGCCGACCTCGCCTATCAAATCCACGTCGACGCCATGCCCGAGTTCGAACCGGCGGACGTCACGGCGCTTTCGCTGGAGCGGCCAGTCGCCAAGATCGAAGACGATGAGGTCGACGAAGCGCTGAACGAGATCGCCGAACAGAACAAGCAGTTCGAAGCGCGGGGCAAGACGGCGAAAGCCCGCGACGGCGACGCCGTGGTGATCGATTTTGTCGGCAAGATCGACGGTGAAGCCTTCGAGGGCGGGACAGCCGAGGGGCAGGCCGTCGTGATCGGCGCCGGCCGCTTCATTCCTGGCTTCGAAGAGCAACTGGTGGGCGTTAAGACCGGCGATGAGACCGAGTTGAAGGTGACCTTTCCGGAGGACTACCCCTCCGAGGAGCTAAAAGGCAAAGACGCGGTCTTCGAAGTCAAAGTTCAAGAAGTCCGGGCGCCGAAAGTTCCTGACCTCGACGATGCGTTCGCCAAGGGTCTCGGCCTTACGGATTTCGAGCAGCTCCGCAACACCATCAGGATGCAGCTTGAGAACCGCAACGAGGCGATGTCGCGTCAAAAAGCGAAACGCGCGCTGCTGGATGCGTTGGACGAAGCCCACGGCTTCGATCTACCGCCCAACATGGTTGACCAGGAGTTCGATCAGATCTGGGCGCAGCTTCAGCAAGAGAAAGAAGCCGGCCGTCTGGACGAAGAGGACGCTGCGAAATCCGACGACGAGCTGCAGGGCGAATACCGGAAGATCGCAGAGCGCCGCGTGCGCCTCGGCTTGGTGCTCGCAGAAATCGGCCGGCTGAACAATATTCAGATCACCCAAGAGGAAGTACAGCGGGCGATGGTGGCCGAAGCCCGGAAGTTCCCCGGCCAAGAGCGGGAAGTGATCGAGTTCTTCCAGAAGAACGACGCCGCCATGGCCCAGATCCGCGCGCCCGTTTACGAAGACAAGGTAGTCGACCACATCCTCGAAGTCGCGACGATTGTCGATAAAGAGGTCTCGAAAGACGAGCTCTTCCGGGACGAGGACGAGGTTTAGGCGCGGCCGTCCGGAGGTCAGCGATAGCCGAGGAGGTCGAGGCCCCTTCGGCACGCTGCGTTCAGCCGGTCTTGTTCCTCTTGCGGGAGGGCGAGCCATTTCGGCTTGCTCTTCCGTGGCAGCTTTTCCGCCGCGTCCAGCCACTCGCCATGTTCAAGTCCGGGCGCTGCGAATTCGATGAAGGCTTCAAGCGTCTCTCGCGGGCGCTCGACAAGATCGGCATACGACATCGTATGGAGCCGCTCGGGCGGCAGGGCGGCAAGATCTTTGAGGCCCACCTCGATCATTTCTGAGACGAAACGGCCGACGACGCCGAGATCGGGCGGAGTGTCGAGCAAGCGTTCGGTGTCCACGATCCCAATCGCAGCGGGGGCCGCCGCGTGCATAAGCCGGCTGTCGAACATGCGGTGGGGCGATTTCAGGATGTTAATCCCAAAGGGGCGCAGGCGAGACCAGAGGTGCGTGTAGACCCGCATTGGATGAAAGGCTCGAATCGACATCGCTACTTCCCGCGTGTCCCGATGGATGTGGACGAACTTCGCGCTTGGAAAAGTCCGCATCAGCGCCTTCGCCATGGTCAGCGAGTTGCCCGTCCGCTCGATCCACATCGTCTTGCCATGCCGACGGGCGAGATAGTCGAACCAATTCTGGTAGTGATCAGCAAGCGGCGCCCGAGGCGCGCCCCGCACATGGGGCTCCATCTCAGAAAAGAGCGCGTCCGGCGCATCCGAGATGTGCGGCAAAGTCATGTGCAGGCAGGCGGGAAGATCATCCAGCGTGAACGCCGCCTCCGGCCCAAGGGGATAGAGAAACTCGACGGGCGCGTGGGTCGGGTTGATCGCCACGGTCAGCATCGGGGAGGGGCTGGCGATCAGTTTCCAGAACTGCTCGCCTGTGGGGCGGCGATGGAAAAACGCGCCCGTCGTCAAGCTCGTAAAAACCTCTGAGAGGCTGAGAATATCCGGGTGCAGATGAACGAGGTTCGACATCAACGTCGAACCGCAGCGTCCAGTGCCGATGATGAAGGTGGGCGGCGCGTCGTATTCTGCGGTTTTCGGGGAGGCGGTCATGGGCGTCTTTCGGTCGGGCGGGCCCCGGGGCGGGGCGAGGCGGCTTATACGCAGCGAAGCGCTGCGCGCGCCATAGACAAAGGCCAGCGCCTCGCCCATATGGCCAAGATACGTTGTCACAGTTTTCTAGAGTGATTCCATGACCGATCCCCGGACCCAAGCGCTGAACCTCGTCCCCATGGTTGTGGAGCAGACGAGCCGGGGAGAACGCTCCTACGATATCTTCTCGCGTCTCTTGAAGGAGCGCATCGTTTTCGTGACCGGCGCGATCGAAGATGGGATGGCCTCGCTCATCACCGCGCAGCTCTTGTTCCTCGAGTCCGAAAACCCGAAAAAAGACATCGCCATGTATATCAACAGCCCTGGCGGGTATGTCTCGTCCGGGCTCGCGGTCTACGATACGATGCAGTATCTGCGTTGCCCGATTTCAACGACGTGCATCGGCCAGGCGGCGAGCATGGGGTCGCTTCTGCTCGCGGCGGGCCAGCCTGGCATGCGGAACGCGCTGCCCAACGCACGGATCATGGTCCACCAGCCGTCAGGCGGCTATTCCGGGGTGGCGAAAGATATTGAGCGTCACGCGGAAGAGATCATCGACCTGAAACGGCGCCTTAACGAGATTTATGTGAAGCATACCGGGCAGGATTACGATGCAATTGAGAAGAAGCTTGATCGTGACACGTTCATGACTGCAGACGAAGCGAAGGACTTCGGGATCGTGGACAATGTGTTCGTCCGCCGCGCGGAGACCG
>CAYYNG010000102.1:0-6524 GCA_964472435.1 uncultured Hyphomonadaceae bacterium
ATTAGAAGACAAATCTTGTCGACTCACAAACATGGTCCTGACGCTCCTGGAGGCCCGTCTGGGCCGGGCAATGCGCGGGTGTCGGCCTCTGTTGAGGTCAATCGTCAACTCGAGCGCACTTCAACCATCCAGTTCGATCCGAACTCCCGCGTTGTTCGTAGCCGAAGCAGCACTGATGCTAGCGAACAGAGCCGACGCGGCGGCGGGGCCCTGACGGTCGCGAGCAATCTTCCCCAAGGCGCCGGCGCCGGCGGCGACAGCTCTCTCGAGCGTTCGACCGAGAACGTCACCTACGAAATCAACGAGGTGCGATCCGAATACGAGAGCTTGCCGGGTGAGATTAAGCGCATCACGCTCGCGGTGCTCCTGAACTCCGAAGCCTTGGCGTCAGATCCTTCCAATGCAAACCGCAGTGTCGACGAACTCGCAACGGAGTTCGAGGGGCTTGTGCGATCAGCGGCCGGGTTGGACGCCGACAGGGGTGATCTGCTGACGGTGGAGCTGATGCCATTTCGGGCACAGGATGTTGGCGAACTTGTCGCAGCGCCCAACCTCATGGAGCGTTTGGTCGAGGTCTATTTCTGGCCTGCATTGCAGGCCCTGTTTCTTGGTGTCGTCGCCCTGGGTCTAGGAGTGGGAGTGGTTCGGCCACTCGTTTTGCGCCCGTCGCAAACGCTCGAAACGGCTGACGTTGAAACAGGTTCAGACATGGACGTCGAGAAGGAGGCGCGCGTCGACCCGCTCGAATATCTTCGCAGCTATGCGCGAGATCAGCAGGATGAAACAGCAGCGCTCATCAAGGACTGGCTGAATGAAGACAGGAATGTCGCGGTCAATGAGTAAGATGAGCCACCAGCTTGACCTGCCCCGGTTCGACGTGGAGAGCGACGGTTGCTGCGCTGCTCAGCCCAACGCCTTGGAGGGGGCTTCCACAGAGGCGGTCGCCTCCCGCGAGCTTGAGCTTGGGTCTGCTATGGAGCGTGATCATTTCGTTCCGGATTTGGCTCAGATTGAAGCGGCCGCGGCTGCGCTTAGGGACGCGCTTGAAGACTTCGAAGACGCCGCGCGGTCCAAGGTGGCCGCTGCGATAGACGAAATCGCCCGGGCGTTATTTCCAACGCTAGCCGACGAATTCCTCGCTGCGGAGGTCGGCAGGCACCTTCCGCAGATGCTCCCAGTCGCTGCAGCATCGGTGACGGTCCGTGCGCCACCTCCCCTTGATAGCCGACTAGACGAGATCGTTGATCAAACCATCGAGGCGGCAGGGCGATGCAAGGTCGTATCAGATCCGTCGCTCGACGCCTTGTCGGTCGAGATCTCTTGGGAGACGGGCGGACTTTCTCTCAATTTCAACGCCCTGCTCGAGGCGTGCATCTTTCAATACAAGCAGTCAGAATCGTCTAGGGGAGTATAGATCTCATGGCGGACCCACTCGAAACAAGATCTGACGAGGTCGAGACCACAGAAAAGCGGGATCCATCGCAAGAAAATCAATACAGGCGGGCGATCTTCAATGTTCCAGTAACTGTGACGGTTTCGCTCGGACGAAGTCGGCTGAGTGTCCGAGAGGTCTTGGATTTAAGACCCGAGTCAATCGTCCCGCTTAGCGCTCGGATCAACGACCCGATTGATCTGATGATCGACAACAAGGTGATCGCAAGGGCGGATCTCGTTGAACTCGAAGACGGGTTGCTCGGTGTGAAAATTACGGAGATCTCCGAGGAGATCATTGATGTGGAAAAATAGGACCAACACCCGCTTGCGGTTATGGGCTGTTATTCTCGTATTGGTTGCGGGCTTCGTCGAGCCGGCTGCGGCCCAGGAGCTGCCGCCGGCTCCCGAGGCCCCGTTCGGCGAGGTCCTCGCCGACGATGGCTTCAGTCGGACCGTCATTCAGCTGTTTCTGGTCGCAACCGTGTTGAGCCTGGCGCCGGGGTTGGCGATGATGGTCACGTGCCTGCCGTTCATGGTCGTGGTCTTCTCATTTATCCGCCAAGGCATTGGCGTGCAGCAGGCGCCGCCAAACATGATGATCATGGCGATCGCCATTTTTCTTACTTTCTTTGTTATGGAGCCGACGTTTTCGGCCACTTGGGACAATGGCATAGCGCCCTACATGGACGGAGCGATCGGTGAGGCGGAGGCGTGGGTTCGCACAACGGACCCGCTTAGAGTTTTTATGTCTGCGCGAACCCAGCCGGACACTGTCGCCACGCTCTCAGATGCGCTCAACCGCCAAGTTGAGGCGGGCGCTGAGCCGCCATTTGCGCTGCTTTCGACGGCGTTCATGCTGTCTGAGATCAAGCATGCTTTCCAGATCGGCTTTGTCGTGATCCTCCCGTTCCTTGTGATCGATCTTGTTGTTGCGTCGGTCCTAATGGCTGTTGGGATGATGATGGTTCCGCCAACCGTGGTATCTTTGCCATTCAAGCTCGGCTTTTTTGTCCTCGCCGATGGATGGCTTAAGATCACGGAAGCGCTCCTAAGGGGCTATGCAACGTGAGCAAAGACAGCGGCCTTGATGCAAAATATGCTGTAGACGCAGGCGATCATCGGAAGCCGTCACACAAACAAGAGCTCCGAATATCCGCGTCGCAACGGGCTGCGGTTATTGTTGCCTTATTGGGAGAAGCTGCCGCTAAGCCTATTGTGAGCAAGTTAGAAGATCAAGAGGTATTGAGTATCGCCCGATCTCTTAGCTCAATCTCCTTTCTAACTCGCCATGATTTAGAGGAGATCGCCATCGATTTTCTGACGCACCTTCGAAATTCGAGTGGCGCTCTTAGGGGAGGGGAGGCGGAAGCTCGTCGAATACTCAGTGAGTTTATTGACGGGGACAAACTAGATGAAATGCTCGCCGGAAATGGCATAACCCGAAACGGGGAGCTGCAGGAAACGGACGTCTGGACTAGACTAAAAGAAGCGCCGGCGGCCTCGGTGGCGAGTTACCTCTCTCGGGTGAATCCTAATCTTGCTGCTGTTGTTCTCTCTAAGCTCGAGACGGAGCGGGCATCGGACATCCTCGGTCTCGTCAACGAAGACGATCTGCCGCGTATCGTCGGCGGCATGGTCGATCAAGACTCAATAGACCCTGGGGTGGAAGTCGCCGTTGGTCGAATGGTGGAGATCGAACTTCTCAATGTCGCCTCCCGCGCGGACGCCGAAGAGGAGCCGGCCTTGGAAGCCGTCGGCGAAATTGTGAGCCTCCTACCGTCCGCCAGGCGCAGCCGTGTGATCGAATATCTCGATCAAAACCACAGTTCCGATCTCGAAACCATCAAGCGGTCGATGCTGACCGTTGACCGCTTAGCCGAGCGCTTACCGAAGAAAGCTGTGCCCGTTGTTTTCCGTGAGGTCGGTCCAACGGCTATGGTTCGGTTGCTCGCCAGTCTAAACAAAGGTCATCCGCAGATTGCAGAACAACTCCTCGGAGGCGTCTCTTCGAGAATGGCCGACCAGTTCCGCGCCGATATCTTAGCGCTCGGTCCGCTGTCGGATGATGAAATTGAAGCGTCCCAAAGAGACTTCATCTCTAAAATAATGAGTTTGAGTAAATCCGGAGCGATCGTTCTAGACTGACGCGGGATCTCGGGTTCCGAAGGAACGCTTGAAACTGGACAATCATCGAATGACGAGTTCCGCGTGAATCGCTCCTGCAGCGCTCATGGCCCGGATAATGTCGATCATCTCTTGCGGCGAAACCCCAAGAGCATTGAGGCCGGCGATCAGTTCGGAAAGTGTCGCGTTCTTGTCGAGAAGCGCGATTCGATCATCGCCGGTTTCCTCGATCGCGATGTCCGAGCGTGGCAATACAATAGTGTCGCCGGCGGCGAACGGATTTGGCTGAGACGCGATGGGGCGCTCAGCGACCTTGATAGAGATGTTCCCTTGGGCGATCGCGACCCTCGAAATCGTAACATCCTCGCCGAGGACGATGGTTCCTGATTTTTCATCAATAACAATTCGCGCCGGGGTCGATACCGCAATCTGGAGATTTTCAATGCGGGCCAAGAAGCGAGCAGGCGAGCCCGACATATTGCCGAATTTCAGATCGACGGTTCCAGGGTCCCGCATGGTCGCGACCTTCGCGCCCACTGCGGAGTTGATCGTGTCTTCAATTTTCGCAGCTGTCGTGAAGTCGGGATTGCGCAAGGCCAGAAAAATCCCGTCGCGGTCATTGAAATCATATCGGATTTCTCGTTCGATGCGGGCGCCGCCCGGAATGCCGCCTGATGTGGGCGTGCCCCTGGATTGGCGGGCGGCTTGCGCTTGCACGTCCAGGCCGCTGACCACGATGCTCCCTTGGGCCACCGCATAAACTTGGTTGTCCGCTCCCTTGAGCGGCGTCAAAATCAGCGTCCCCCCTTCGAGACTGTCGGCGTCCCCAATCGAGGAGACGGAGACATCGACCGTCGATCCGCGCCTCGCGAATGGCGGCAAGGCGGCGGTGACCAGAACAGACGCCACATTGTCCGGGCGAATGTCCTCTCCTTGAACATTCACCCCGAGACGCTCGAGCATGAAGGTCAAAGAATCTTCAGTAAACGGAGCATTTCTGACGGAGTCTCCCGTCCCGTTCAAGCCGACCACGATCCCATAGCCAACGAGGTCGTTTTGGCGAACGCCTTCGATATCGACGATGTCTCGTATTCGGCTCTGTGCGACGCTCGCGGGCGCCATCGCATCGCTCAGTACCGCCAAGACAAGCAGGAGGCTTCGTGTGATCATAGTCGATCAACGAATAAAGTTGAGGAGGTTGAGGTTCGATAATCGAGCCGTAATCGCGTATGCAGCTTCAAGGTTATTTTCGAGCTCTCTTAGCTTTGAAGCCGCTTCGAACGGATCGCGGCCAATAAGTGAGTTAAGAGACTGGTTGAACAGTGTCTGTTCAATATCAAGACTTTCGAGGTCGCGGGCGATCTCAGCTTGTTTCAAGCCGACTTCTGCTTGTATGCTGACAAGCTCGGTTTGCCCGCCAATGACCCGCTTCGCCGCCGCTTCGACCACGACGCTGTCCAAGACAGTGTCGCTGGTTTGGTCTTGAGCGCCAAGTGCAAGGACGGCGAGGCCCGATATCATGTCTACGATCGCAGGAGTCGAGGCGGTCACGCTATCTGGATCAGTCGCGTTGGGCGTGCCGCCATATATCGTCTGGCGCCAACCGCCGTCCGGCGCTGTAAAGTAAGTGTCGAGGTCGGCGGCGAACGCATCCGGTGTAGGTGCGGCCTGGGCAATCGCTTGTATGTCCGCCAGGAGGTTGGAAGCGGGAGCAAGCGGCGGGGTAGCGGTCGCGTCTCCTGAGAAGAGATAGCGGCCAGCGTGGCGGACATTCAGTGTCGAGACGATCTCCTCTAGAGCCGACGCCGCGGCGGTCGCCGCCCCCTTAAGTCCCGCTTGATCGTCAAGGCCAAGCGCAGACAGCGCTTGCGCGCCGATTTTGTCGACGCCCTCGGAAACGCGATCCAAAGCGCTTTGCGTCAGGCTTAGGCGCGTAGAGCGTAGTTCGAGACGGTTTCTGTCGCTCTCGATGCCATCGAGCGCCTTTTGGGCGAGCATCGCCTCCCCCACCTTCCCGCGCAGATGCCCGACGAGATCGGAGTGCGTGCCTGTCACCGCGTCCTGCGACACCGTTTGGAGTTGATCGCGAAGGTCTGATACGGCGCGATCGAAACGTACCGTTACGAGCGAAGGGAAAGATGCATTGTTAGTCAATCAGATCTCCAATAGTCGATTGAGCATCTGATCTGCGATCTCTATCACGCGAGCATTTGCAGAATAGGCTTGTTCGACCAAAAGAAGTGTTTGCATTTGCTGGTCCAGATCTACGCCGGTGCTTTGTTGAATCGCATCGGTAACAGCGGTCAACTGAGTCTGAATTGAAGATAAGGAAGTTTCATGGCTCAGCCTAAATTGAGCCGTAAGAGAAGACAGGTGAGCAGCGAGTTCTGCAGAAGAGAAAAACCCTTGAACGCCATCTGAATTGATTGGACGGATTTCGGTCATCGCATCGAGGAGACCCTTGATCACCGTATTGTCGCCGGGCGGGCCTGGAGTGGTTGAGCCCAAACCGTCCCGAACCCGTCGAATATCGCCATTTTCATCAGGATCGACCAATGGGTTCAGAGCGACCCGTCCCGCCAAACCGGTTGTGTCGGGCCCCTGGGGATCCCAAAAAAGCCCTGGATCATCTGCCGCTGTCGTTGGATCCAGGCCGTCCTGCGAGAAGCGCTCCACCAAATCCGCCGCGAGGGTGTCTAACTGACCGGAAAAACGGGGTAAGTCATTATCGCGTAAGGAGAACAATGCTCCCATTAGTCCGCCCGAAACAGCGCCGTAGCTTGGGGCGCCGGGCGTGAGATCGATTCAGCCGGCGGTTAATCGACCGAGCGAACCGTTCTCCAGCGATTGCGACGGACCGATCGCTCCGGAGGATTGGAATTCGAGGTGGCGGGGTTGTCCGGCGAATAGAAAGACGCCTTCCGGGGTCACAATATCGATCGCGCCGCTATCTCGCGCGACCGTCT
>CAYYNG010000103.1:0-527 GCA_964472435.1 uncultured Hyphomonadaceae bacterium
CACTGTGAAAGGCGCGTCGATCAAGCTCACGGCCCACGAATACCGCGTCCTCGCCTATTTGATGCACCATAAGGGCCGGGTCGTTCCGCGAACGGAGCTGGTCGAGCATATCTACGATCAGGATTTCGACCGCGACTCCAACACGATCGAGGCTTTTATCGGCCGGCTGCGGAAGAAGATCGGGTCCAACCGGATCGAAACGGAACGGGGGCTCGGCTACCGGCTGATCGATCCCGACGCGCCGACGTCCGCCGGCGGCTAGCCGGGGCCAAGGGTCGTCCGCCATGTTGTCTTCGCCCAACCCGTTCATGGCGATGGGCTCCGACATGTCTCTGGCCCGGCGCCTCCTCGTCGGCGCGGCCATCTGGAGCGTGGTGGTGCTCGTCGCCGGCGCCGTCACGTTGACGGCGGTGTTCCGGGCGCAGACCGTCAGCCTTCTTGACGAAGAACTCGATAGCACGCTTGCGACCCTCGCCGGCGCCTTCGACGTCGGGCCGGACGGCGAGCTCAGCTATGAAGACCGCCGA
>CAYYNG010000103.1:537-6513 GCA_964472435.1 uncultured Hyphomonadaceae bacterium
GGGACCGGCGGGAGCCTACGGGCAAATCGAGAACTCGCCCAGCGTATGGGACGGAGAGGTGCCTTGGCCGGAGGACGAGGCGGCCCAGCTTCTCGAGGCGACAGGGGCGCGATTCCGTCGGAACGGGACCGGGCCGAACGACGAGCCCATCCGCGTCGCCGCGCAGGTGATCCTCGCCGGCGACGAGGGGCGGCCGTTCCTCCTGGTCGCCGCATCGGACCGGCAATCGGCCAATCGCAGCGCGAGCCGCTTCACCTTGTTCCTGGTCGTCGCATTCGGGATGCTGGCGGCCGGCGTTTTGGCCGCTATGTGGATCAGCGTGCGGGCCGCGCTTGTCCCGTTGCGGCGGATCGAGGCCGATGTCGCCGATGTCCGCGAAGGCCGGAAAACGAAGCTTGCGGAGGATTACCCTTCCGAAGTGCGGCCCTTAAGCGAGGAGCTGAACAAGCTGCTCGACCATAATCGCAGCGTTGTCGAGCGGGCCCAGACCCATGTCGGCAATCTCGCCCATGCGCTGAAAACCCCGCTTGCGGTCCTCGTGAACGAGGCGAAGGGCGAGAGCGCGTTGGACGACATCGTTCGCCGCCAGACCGCCGCGATGCACGACAATGTCCAGCATTATCTCCAGCGCGCGCGGGCCGCGGCGAGGGCAGAGACCCTCGGGGCCCGGGCGGAGCTGAGGCCGGTGCTCGACGGGCTCGCCCGAATGCTGAACCGGCTTTATGCGGAAAAGGGTGTGACGGTCTCCGTAACCGGCGGGAAGGCGGCCGTCTTTCGCGGCGAGGCGCAGGATCTGCAGGAGATGCTGGGCAACCTCATGGAGAACGCGTGCAAGTGGGCGGCGAGCCGGGTCGAAGTGGCGGTGGTGAAGGAGATGGGGGCGATCCTCGTCGAGATCTCGGACGACGGCCCCGGCCTGACGCCCGGTGAACGCGCCGAGGCGATGAAGCGCGGCGTGCGGCTGGATGAAACCGCGCCGGGCACGGGCCTCGGGCTTTCGATCGTCAAGGAGCTTGCGGAGCTATACAATAGCGCCTTCGAGCTGGCCGAGAGCCGGTATGGCGGTTTAAAAGCGGTGTTGAGACTTCAATCCGCGTGAGTGGCGTATCATGATCCTGGTTGGTTCAGCGGCCGTGGCTGCAACCCTTGCGTGGCTGCGCCGGTCTGGCGGGGTCGACCGCCGCCGCGGCGTCGTCGTTGGTCTCGCCGGGATCGCCGCCGTCGCCAGCTACGCCGCCGTGGGCCGGCCCGGGCTCGCCGACGCGCCCTACGCCGCCCGCCTCGCCGAGCTCGAGGCGCGCTTCCAAACCGATATCGGCTCCCTAACCCCGCCGGAGGCCTTGGCGCGGTTGCAGGACATGACGCGGACGGAGCCGGAAGCGGCCGAGCCGCACTTCTTCATCGGCGAGCTTCTACGCGGGCAGGGGCGGGACGAAGACGCGGTGCGCGCCTATCAATCCGCGCTGCGGCGCGACCCGAACTTCGCCCCGGCCCTGACGGGGCTTGCCGACAGCCTGGTGCGCCTCGGCGGCGGCGAGGTCGGTGAAAACGCCCAACGGCTCTACGCCCGGGCCTACGCCTTGAACCGCGACGACGTGAGGGCGGGCTTCATGGCGGGGCTTGCGGATTGGCAGGCGGGCGAGACCGCGCTGGCGGAGACCGCGTGGGGCGCGTTGACGGCCCAGCTCCCGGCCGACGATCCGAGGCGGGCCATGGTCGCGGCGTGGACCGACGCGGCGCGGGCGGCGCAATAGCTTCGGCGCGCTCCGTCGCACTATCAAACCGGCCGGAGCGCCCTATACCAATAGCATGAGCGAGTTCGCCCATCTCTGCGCCTTTCTGGCGTTTGGCTTCGCCGCCGCGCAGGCGGCGCTCGGCCTTTTCGGCGACCGTCGCGCCGCCGGCGCGCTCGCTCATATCGCGTTCGCGGCGATGGCGGCGGCGTTCGGCCTCCTCGTCCTCGCCTTCGCACGGTCCGACTTCTCCGTCGCTCTGGTCGCTGAAAACTCCCATACGCTGAAGCCGCTGCTCTACAAAATCGCGGGAACGTGGGGCAATCACGAGGGCTCGATGGCGCTCTGGTGCCTGGTCAGCCTCGGCTTCGCGGCGGCCGGCGCGCGCTTTCTGCAAACAGGTCGGATCGCCTTCGAGGCCCGCGCGCTGGGTGTTCAAGGCGCGCTTTCGGCGGGCGCGCTCGCCTATCTCCTGTTCGCCTCGAACCCGTTCCTCCGGCTCGACCCGGCGCCGCTGCAGGGGGCGAGCCTCAATCCGCTTCTGCAGGACCCCGCCCTCGCGCTGCACCCGCCGATGCTTTATCTTGGCTATGTCGGCTACTCTTTCGTCTTCGCGTTGGCTGCCGCCGGGTTGATCGAAGGGCGGATCGACCGCGACTGGGCGCGGGCGGCGCGGGGCTGGGCGCTGGCGGCATGGGCGCCGCTCACGGTCGGCATCGCGCTCGGCAGCTATTGGGCCTATTACGAACTCGGCTGGGGCGGCTGGTGGTTTTGGGACCCGGTTGAAAATGCAAGCCTGATGCCGTGGCTGATCGGATCGGCGCTTATGCATTCGATCATCGTCACTGAAAAGCGCGGCGGGTTCGCAGCCTGGACCGCGCTTTTGGCCGTGCTTGCGTTTTGTTTCTCGATCCTCGGCGCCTTCCTCGTCCGCTCCGGGGTGCTCACCTCCGTCCACGCCTTCGCCGTCGACCCCTTGCGCGGGGGACTGCTTCTGGCGGGCCTCTTGGTCTATGGCGGGGCGGCGCTTGCATTGTTCGCCTGGCGCGCGCCCGCGTTGAAGGGCGGACCCGCCTGGGCGCTTGTCAGCCGAGAGGGGGCTTTGATGGCGAACAACCTCGTTCTTGCGGCGGCGACGGCCACCGTGCTTCTCGGCACGCTCTTTCCGCTGATCGCTGAGGCCGCCGGCGAGCGCATGAGCGTCGGCGCGCCGTACTTTAATCTCACCTTTGCGCCCATCCTCGCCGGTCTTTTGCTTCTCCTGCCGCTTGTCCAGGCCTGGAGCTGGGGCCAGGCGGACGCAAAGGCGTTCTTTAAATGGATCGGCGGCTTCGTCGTTTTTTTCGCGATGCTGCGGCTCTTGAAGGTCGGGCTTCTCGACGTGCCGGCCGGCGCCGCATTCGGCGTTGCGCTCGCAGTTTGGCTGATTTTCGGCGCGGCGGTCGAGCTTGGCCGGCGCGCGCTTTGGGACTGGCGCTCGGCGGGACGGTCGCTTGGGCGCGTTTTCCGAGCCCCGCTTCGGGTCTGGGGCATGACGTTGGCCCATGCCGGGCTCGGCGTCTTCGTTCTCGGCGCGGTCGTTGAAACAAGCGCCCGCCACGAGCGGACCATCGCGCTCGGCCTTGGCGAGAGCGGCGAAGTCGCAGGCTGGACGCTGCGGCTCGAGGAGGTCCGCGCGGTCGAGGGCCCGAATTGGTACGCCGACCGCGCCCGGATCGTTGCGGAGGCCGGCGGCGCGCAGGTCGTGCTCGAGCCTGAGAAGCGGTATTATCCCGCCGCGCGCATGCCGACGACGGAGACGGCGATTCACAAGACCGGCCTTGGCGATCTATACGCCGCCCTCGGCGATCGGCGCGAGGGCGAGGCGGGCCCCGTTTGGGCGTTCCGGATCTACTACAATCCTTTGATCGACATGGTCTTCGCCGGCGCTTTGATGCTCGCTCTCGGGGGCGGGCTCGCGCTCATGGGCGGACGGCGCGCCAAGGGGGCGGCGACGTGAAGGCCGCGCTTGCCGCCTTGATCGTCGCGGCCCAGGGCCCGCTCGCCGACCCCGGCGAGGAGGCGCGGGCGCAGGCCTTGATGCGGGAGATCCGCTGCGTCGCCTGCGAGAACGAACCGATCTCGCAAAGCAGCGCGGAGATCGCCGAAGACATGCGCGCCAAAGTCCGCGAGCTCGTCGCAGCGGGCGCCGACGATAGCGACGTCCGGGCCTGGTTCGCCGACCGATATGGCGATTTCGTCTTGTTTCGCCCGCCCGCGCGGGGGCTTTCCGGCGTTCTGCTCTGGGGATTGCCGTTCTTGGCGCTCTTGTGCGGGGCCGCTCTGGTTGCGGCGCTGCGCCGACGCGGCGAGGGCGATGGCCCGGTGACTGTGCCGCCGGAGCGATTCGATCACGAAGCTGAAAAAGACCTGTGACTTTCCGCATGTGATCGGACGTCCTATCTCCCGTGGCGATACAGTCACCAGCTGAGAAGGGGCGGGCCAATGGCGAGGCGCATTGAGATACCGGGGGCCGAGGGCCAGACGCTCTCTGCGCGGCTCGATGGGCCGCCGGGCAAGCCTCGCGCTTGGGCTTTGTTCGCGCACTGTTTTTCTTGTTCGAAGGACGTGTTGGCGGCGCAACGGATCGCCGGCCGCCTCGCTGAGCTGGGATACGGTGTTTTACGCTTCGACTTCACCGGGCTTGGTCATTCAGAAGGTGAGTTCGCCGACACCAACTTCTCGACCAATCTCGACGACCTCGAAGCCGCTGCGGCCTGGCTGGCGCGCACCCATGGCGGGCCCGACCTCCTCATCGGCCATTCGCTCGGCGGCGCGGCGGCCGTCGCCGTCGCCGCTCGGCTGACCATGGTCAAGGCGGTGGCTGCGATCGGGGCGCCGTCCGACGCCGAGCATGTGATCCACAATTTCGGCGACAAAATCGACGAGATCGAAGCGCGGGGCGAGGCCGAGGTCGATCTCGCCGGCCGGCCGTT
Source organism: uncultured Hyphomonadaceae bacterium (assembly GCA_964472435.1). Lineage (GTDB taxonomy): Bacteria > Pseudomonadota > Alphaproteobacteria > Caulobacterales > Hyphomonadaceae > CAYYNG01. The sequence continues at coordinate 5,246 of CAYYNG010000103.1, forward strand.
CAAAATTAAACGCCAGTTTCTCGAAGATGTGCGGGGGGCCCGGGTGCGGGACGCCGCCCGCGATCTGCGACGGCCGCTTCTTGTGATGCATGCCCCCCGCGACAGCGTGGTCGGCATCGACAATGCAACGAACCTCTTCCTCGCCGCCAAACATCCGAAAAGCTTTGTCAGCCTCGACGATGCCGACCACCTGCTGACCCGGCCAAAGGATGCGGTATTCGTCGCCGATGTCATCGCAGCATGGGCGGATAGATATGTCGCTCCTGCGGCGGTTTCGCCGCCCGCCGCGTCGTCGGTGAAATCCGTTCGCGTGGAGGAGACGGGCGAGGGGCGGTTCACAAACAGCGCGCAGGTCGGCCGCCATAGCTTGATCGCCGACGAGCCCCCCTCGGCGGGGGGCGGCGATCGCGGGCCGGACCCCTATGATTTCCTCAGCATCGGCCTCGGCGCCTGCACCAACATGACGCTGCGGATGTATGCGGACCGGAAGAAATGGCCCCTCGCGAAAGTGTCGACTGAAATCGTCCACGTAAAGGATTACGCCGCCGATTGCGAGCATTGCGAAGACGGCCGCAAGGTGGACGTCTTCGAGCGCAGGATCCGGATCGAAGGCGATCTGACCGCTGAGCAGCGCGCGCGCCTTATCGAAATCGCCGATCGATGCCCTGTGCACCGCACGCTGCACGATAATGTGCATATTAGAACCGCGGCGGTTTGACCGCGGCGTTTGAACAAGCGGCTAAATGAACTTTAATCTCCTGTTCAGCCGCCCACGGGCTATCTTTTATTGTAATTCAATGTGATGTCGACACGAGGAGTGGTTTGAAATGACGACACAGCCAGGTTCGACAGCGCGGACGTTCGCTGCCGCGCTTCTGGGCGCGGCCGCCATGGGCGCGCTGGTCGGCGCCATTCATCTGACGCCGGCGGCGGAAGGTCAGCCCATTACGATGGAGCCGCCGGCCGGCGCGCCGTTGAGTTTCGCGGATTTGATCGACCAGGTCTCCCCCGCCGTCGTCAGCGTGAACGTGATCAGCGAGCGCGAGATCGGCGCGCCCGACTCCGTGCGGGACTTGTTTGAACAGTTCCGTCGCCGCCAAGGCCGGCCCGGCGACGGCCCCGACGAGCCGGAAACCCGCCAGGCGCGCTCACTGGGGTCGGGGTTCTTCATCTCTGGCGAAGGCTATGTGGTCACCAATAACCACGTGATCGCGGACGCCACCGAAATCGAATTGGTGCTCAGCGACGGCCGCGAGATCGAGGCCGAA
>CAYYNG010000104.1:0-6513 GCA_964472435.1 uncultured Hyphomonadaceae bacterium
GGGATTGCCGCTGCAGGCGCCATCGGTCCAAATTTCGACAGGTTTCGACATCGGCTTCGGTTGCGCGGCTTTCGGGCGGGCGTCAAGCGACGGGCGTGATCGCTCGCTGGCTAGGGCGCTGCCGTCTCCGGTTGGACGATCGCCCAAAACAGCCACCCGCAAAGCCGGCCGGCCACGGCGCAGATCATCGCCCCGGCCGCGAGCGCGCCCGGCGCGGCGGCCGGTTCACCCAAAAACGCGATCACGCCGGCGGCCCCGCCGACCAAAGCCGCCAACGCCCATCCGCCGGCCCGCACATAGGGCGAGGCTCGGACAACGCCCCGGGTCGGCATGCGGCCAAGCGCAAGGCCGATCGCCGCCGCCGCGGCCGGCGCGGTGACGAAGAAGAACACCCAATTGAGCGCGGCGAGCACGACGGCCGTTTCCAAACCGGCGTAAAAACCATTCACCGGGTCGGTCACCCCCATGCCGAAAAGGCTGCCAACATAAATAAGCGCGAGGCCGAGGGCGGCCACCGAGATCGAACCCGCCAAACCGCAACACCCCGCCGCGAGCGCGAGGCGCGTGAAAGACGGCGCGGGCGATAATTTGGCAAGGCGAGGATCGCTCGCCAGCGCGTGAAAGGTGCTGGTGTCGGCCATATTCGTCCTTCGTCCGCGGCCACGTGTACGCGCCGGACGTAACTTAAAGCCTAACCTCTCCTGAAAATGCGCTGGTTCTGAGGCGCCGTTGGGGCGGTTACGCCTTGAGCGCGGCCGGCTCGGGCCCTCGCAGCCGCCGCCTCAGCCACGGCCGCGGCGACCGAGGCGTGTCAAGCGCCATAGTCGCCCGCGTCCCGCCCTTGGCGATGAAAGGCGCGCTTCGCGGCGTATTCGAGGGGGTCTTTGGGTTTGACGAGGGCGCCTTCGGGCGTGTCGGTCCAATCGACAAGGCGGGTGAGAAAGAACCGCATCGCCGCGCCGCGGGCCAGAAGGGGCAGGGCGTCCCGTTCAAGCGCCGTGAGCGGGCGGACCGATTGATAGCCGGCGACGAGGTTCGCGCCCTTGGTGAAGTTGAAGCCGCCGAAGTCTTCAAACGCCCACGCGTTGAGGCAGACGGCGAGGTCGTAGGCGAGGGCGGCGGTGCAGGCGAAATAGAAATCGATCGCGCCCGTGAACCGGTCGCCGAGAAAGAACGCGTTGTCGGGGAAGAGATCCGCGTGGATCACGCCGCGTGGCAAATCTCTTGAAAGCGCGCGGCCGGCGGCGATGTCGGCGAGGTCGCCGGCGATCGCGTCCGCAAGGCCGGACTGGAGCGCCTCGGCGGTCGCCGCCCGCCCGCGCCACAGTTCCGGCCAGGCGGCGGGGCCCAGGGCGTTCGGCCGGGTTTTGGCGAAGTCGGCCAGCGCGGCGTGCATATGGGCGAGGCATTCCCCAAGCGCCCGGCATTGCGCCGGGTTTGGCCGTTTCGGGCTGAGCCCGTCGAGGAAGCTGATGATCACGGCCGGCCGGCCGGCGAGCGTGCGCAGCGCTTCGCCGTCGTTCGCGTCAATCGGCTGGGGGCAGGGAAACCCCTTGTCCGCAAGGTGGCGCTTAACAGCGATAAAAAAGGGAAGATCCGCAGGATTCGCGCGCTTTTCGAACAGGGTCAGGATGTATCGGCCCTGGGTTGTCTCCAGATAATAGTTTGAATTTTCAACACCCTCGGCGATGCCCTTAAACGCATTTGGCGCGCCGATATCGTAATCGGCCAGGAAGGCGGCGAGCTGGTCGTCGTCGACCTGGGTGTAAACGGCCATCGCGTCAGACGGCTGCTGCTGCGCTGTCCGGCGTCCAGGTGTCGCGGCGCAGCGTCCGGCCCATGAGCATGTAATGCGCGGCCGCCCAGAGATAAAAAAGGACCCCGACTGAGGTTGCGAAACGGACGCCATGGGCGCGTGGCGTTCTGCAGTGGGCTGCGTACTCCGATCTCGCGGTTGCGAGCGCATCCCCCTCCAGCGCGCCCTCGCGGTTTTTGCGCGCCTTTGTGAGTTCGGACTCGAGCGCATTGCACTCGGCGAGGGTGACCGGCGAGCCGCTGCGCGCAAGGTTCCACTGAGCGGCTGTGTCGGAGAACCAGCCGATGACGGGCGGGCCGCCGGCATAGCCGATGATGTTCACGATGAAGAGCAGCACCGCGGCGGCCGTTGCGCGCATCCGCGGTTCGACAAGGTTCTGCGTCACCGCGAACATCGGTGACAAATAGAAGTAATGCGTGACGGCCGCGACCGCGAAGAAAGGCATGGCGATGATGATGGCCGTCCAACCCGATGAGAATGCGACCGTGTTGAAACCTATGATATACGCCGGCACCGAGATCACGAAGCCGAGCGCCGGGATCCAAGCCATGCCGTTCGGATGTCGATCGCGAACTTTGTCCGCGATCCAGCCTGATGAGAACGTTCCGAGCGCGGCGAACAGGCCGAGTACAAGGCCGTAGAGCAAGGCCGCTTGCATCAGGGGCAGACCGTGCACGCGCAGCCAGAATGGCGTCGTGAACTGGCCGACGCCGTATCCGACGAAGGAGGCCAGCGCGCCCCCCATCGCGACATGCCAAAACGCGGGCTTGCGCGCGATGACGCCGAACACAGCGAAGGGCGAGGGCCGGTCCCGCTTCGCCGCCGCCTCCGCCCCGCCCGGATCGGAATAGCCCCGCGGCGGCTCCTTCACGGTCAGTCGGAAGACAAGCGCCACGGCGACGCCCGGCAAGCCGAGCCAAATGAAAGCGGTGCGCCAATCCAGGCCCTCGCGCGTTGCGAAATACGCCCCGGCGAGCGCCGCTGTCATGGATCCGATCGGGATCCCGAGGGAATAAACGGAAAGCGCCGTCGCCCGTTTCTCAGGCGGGAAATAGTCCGAGATCAGCGAATGGGAGGGCGGCGAGCAGCCGGCTTCGCCGATTCCGACGCCGATGCGGCCGAGGGCGAATTGGAATGTTGTTTGCGCAATCCCGCAGACCGCCGTCATTCCTGACCAGACCGCCATGGCGACCGCGATGATCGTGGTCCGGTTCGCCCGCTCGGCCAGCATGGCGAATGGGATGCCCAAAACGGTGTAAAGGATGGCGAAAGCAGGACCCGAGAGAAGGCCGATCATGGTGTCGGACAGACCGAACGTCTCGCGGATGGGATCGCCCAGAACGCCGATCAAAGTCCGATCAATGAAGTTGAACATGTAAACGACGAACAGCGCTGCGAGCACATAGGCGCGGTAGGCGCGAGAGCCGAACCCTTCGACTGCTGCATCCTCGGATGGCGGCGCATCGGCTGCGATATCGGTCACCATGTTGATCCTCCCAGGAGACGCCCGGCCATTGTCCGAAACGCTGTTATTCTTTTGCAACAACGGTAAAGCCGTTCCAGCGTATCGCAAGCGGTTTAGATGAGGCCCGCCGATTTGAAGCTGGCGACGCCGCCGCGGCCGGCGATGAGATGATCGTGCACGGAGATCTCAAACGGGGCGAGCGCGTCGATGATCTCGCGGGTGATGTCGATATCGGCCCGCGACGGCGTCGTGTCGCCGGAGGGGTGGTTGTGGACGAGGATCAGCGCCGACGCCGCGAGTTCCAAGGCCCGCCGAGCGATCTCCCGGGGATAGACGGGCGCGTGGTCCACCGTGCCCTGGCTCATCACCTCGTCGGCGATGAGTTGATTTTTCCGGTCGAGAAAAAGGACCCGGAACTGCTCGCGCGCTTCGTGCTGCAGCTCGGCGCGGACATGGGCCACAAGCGCGCTCCAGGAGGAGATGACGGGCCGGCCGGCGATCTCTTCGCGCGCGGCCCGGGCGTTGAGCGCGGCGCTGGCTTTCAAATAGGCGGCCGCCGTCTGGCCGATCCCCTCGATCTTCTGAAGGTCGGCCGGGCTGGCGGCGAGGACCGCGGAGATCGAACCGAAACGGGCGAGCAGCGCCTTGGCGACCGGTTTCACGTCCCGCCTCGGGATGAAGGCGCAGAGCAGAAGTTCGAGGAGCTCATAGTCCGAGAGCGCCTCCGGCCCACGCTCCACAAGCTTCGATCGAAGCCGTTCCCGGTGGCCCATCCAATGGGGTTTCGGGGTCGCCTCGTCCGCCGCCATCGGGACGCTTAGAGCGCGTGGGGCGTGTGCAGGCCCGCGGGCGAGGCGGTGAAGATCTCGACCCCGTCGTCGGTAACGCCCACGGAGTGTTCGAACTGCGCCGACAGCTGGCGGTCTCGGGTCACCGCGGTCCAGCCGTCCGGCAGGATGGCGGCGTCTTTGCGTCCGATGTTCAACATCGGCTCGACGGTGAAGAACATGCCGGGCTGAAGCTCGGGGCCTGTCCCCGCGCGGGCCGAGTGGATGATATTGGGTTCGTCATGGAAGAGCCGGCCAAGCCCGTGGCCGCAGAAATCTTCGACGACCGAGAGCCGGTTCTTATGGGCGATTTCCGTGATCGCGGCGCCGATATCGCCGACCCGGCCGCCGGGCTTGATCGCAGCGATGCCCGCCATCATCGCTTCATAGGTGACGTCCATCAGCCGTTGGGCTTTGCGTTTCGGCTCGCCGGCGGCGTACATGCGCGAATGGTCGCCATGCCAACCGTCGAGGATGAGCGTGACGTCGATGTTCAGGATATCGCCGTCTTTCAGCGCCTTCGGCCCCGGGATGCCATGGCACACGATATGGTTGAGCGAAATGCAGGACGAGTGGCGGTAGCCGCGATAGCCGAGCGTCGCCGGCAGCGCGCCGTTATCCAGCACGAATTCCCGCACCAGGTCATCGAGCCGTTCCGTAGTCACGCCCGGTTTCACCTCCGCAACCAGCATGTCCAGGCATTCCGCCACAAGCCGGCCCGCGGCCCGCATGCCTTCGAAGCCCTCCGCATCATGGATGCGGATCCGGCCGTTCCGAACTTCGGGTTGGATCTCAGTCTGGATCAGTGACACGTCGGGAAGCTCGCCTTTTCTCGCCGATCAGCTGCGCCGCCAGGGAATGGAGCGGCGCACCTCGATACTCTCTAAATCCACATGGCAATCATAACACAAAACGTCCACCCCGGCGTCGGCGGCGGCCCGGAGGCCCTCGTGATAGGCGGGGTCGAGATCGCGAGCCGTGTCGAACACCTCGCAATCGGGCCGTTGGATGATGAACAGCATGACCGCTTTCGCGCCCCGGCGCACCTCGTCTGCGAGATCGAGGAGGTGTTTCGCGCCCCGCGTCGTGACGCTGTCGGGAAACTCGGCGAGCCCCTTTTCGCGCATGAGGTGGCAGTTTTTGACCTCGACGAAGATCGGACCCGTTTCAGTCTCCAAGAGAATGTCGACCCGCGAGTTCGAGCCATAAGGCACCTCACGGGCGAAGCCGGCGAAGTCGGCGAGTTCGCGGATCTTGCCGGCCTTGATCGCCTCTTCGGCCAGCTTGTTTGGGTGGTTCGTGTTGATGCCTATCAGGGCGCCGTCGGCTTCGACGATCTCCAAAGTATGGCTGAGCTTGCGTCTCGGATTATCCGAGGCTGAGAGCCAAACCCGCGATCCTTCTTCTTTAAGCCCCATCATCGAGCCAGGGTTGGGGCAGTGTACGGTCGTCGCCGATCCATCCTCCAAGGTGACGTCGGCGAGAAAGCGTGTGTAGCGTCGCTGAAGGCGGGCGGGCGGCAGGGCCGGAAGTTTCATCGAAGATCTTTTGGCGGAAGCCGCGCTGTTGCGGTAGGCTCCCTGGAAAAGAAATGATCCTTGGGAGGATAGACCGATGAACATTCATGTGAGCGAGGACACCTACACCACATTTGAAGCTAAGCCGCTGGCGCCCTCGATCGGCGCGGAGCTGATCGGCGCCGACATTGCGAACATGACTGACGAGCTTGTCGCCGACGTCCGCGCCGCGCTGCTGCGGTTTAAAGTCGTCTTTTTCCGCGACCAGGACATCACGCGCGAGCAGCACATCGCCTTCGCCCGTGCCTTCGGCGAACTCGAAATCCACCCGGCGACGCCGAAGGACCAGCCGAACCCCGAAGTCCTCCGCATCGCCCACGGGCCGGAGTCCAAGGGCCGAGAAAACGCCTGGCATTCCGATGTGACCTGGCGGCCCGAGCCGTCGCTTGGCTCGATCCTGCGGGCGCTCGAGATCCCAGACGTCGGCGGCGACACGCTCTTCTCCGATATGTACGCGGCCTATGAGGCGCTCAGCCCGGCCATGCAGGACTGGGTTTGCACGCTCACAGCCGAGCACGACATCGCCCGCGTCTTCGCCGGCCGGCTCGGCAAGGCCGCCGACGAACTGCGCGAGAAGTATCCGATCCAGGAGCACCCGGTGGTGCGCACCCATCCCGAAACCGGCAAGCGCGGGCTTTACGTGAACACCGCTTTCACGAGCCGGATCAAAGGACTTTCGGACAAGGAAAGCGCGTGGCTGCTCGACCATCTCTATAGCTTGGCGGCGATCCCCGAGCATCAGTGCCGGTTCCGCTGGGCGCCGAATTCGCTCGCCTTCTGGGACAACCGCGCCTGCCAGCACTATGCGGCGTCGGACTATTTCCCCGC
>CAYYNG010000105.1:0-6477 GCA_964472435.1 uncultured Hyphomonadaceae bacterium
CGTAAATAAAAAGACCTACGCCCTGATTAGGACGGAGGTCAGACTGCGATGGTTATTTCCCTACCCAAGACACTGTCCGTCTGCAGAAACTTCAGTTATACAAGAAGCACGCGAACGGCGCCGAAAATAAGGCGAGCGAATGATCTTATCGCCTCACGAGGTTTACCTTAACAGACTATAAATCTCCCAAATAATGCATTGGCATCGTCCTTGCTCTCCGATCAGGCGAATCTCAATTGGAGACGAGGTTAAGCAAAGCCAGCTCGACTTTGATCAATTGGTTTCGGCCAGTTGGTCTTTCATTTCACGGCTTTCACTTATGAAGCCTGAGGCTGTGTGGCGCTGTAATTCGGGGTGAATTATGAAAGGCCGCAACTTTCTGTCCTGCGCGCGAGGCAATATCGCGATGGTCACCGCGCTGACCATTATCCCGGTTCTCGGTTTGCTGGGCGGGAGCATCGACGTCGTTCGTCTGACCACCCGTTCCGCCGAAATGCGATCGGCGGTCGACAGCGCCGTTTTGGCGGCCGCCAATCTCAGCAGCGCCGCCGACGTCGCCGGCATCATCGAGCAATATCTCGACGCAAGCTTCGCCGACGACCCGGCGTTTCTGAACACGATCAATGTGACGATCGACGCCGATGTCGCGCTCAATAGCCGGGTCGTGGGCCTCACCGCCGCCGGCGAAATCGACACGATCTTTCTGCGCCTCTTTGGGATCAACACGCTGCCCGTAGTCGCGCAGGGCTCGGCGGCGCAGAGCATCACGAATATCGAGCTTTCCTTGGTGATGGACATCTCGTCCTCGATGGCGGGAAGCCGCATCGCAGCGCTTCGCCCCGCCGCGGTCGAGTTCGTCAATCAGATCTTGACGCCGACCAGCACCCCAACGACGTCTATCTCGCTCGTTCCGTTCGGCGGATCGGTCAATCTCGGACCGCTCTTCGACACGCTCGCCGCACCGTTGGCCTCTGCGGTCGTCGACCCGTCCGAGAGCGACTATGATATCGGCGACGATGTGTTGACCACCGACTTCCGGTTCACGAACGGCGACAACTGCATCGAGCTCGAACAATCGGACTTCGGACCCGGCCTCATCCCAGATGGCTCGCGGGGCCAAGTCCCGCACTTCTGGCGATGGAACAACTTCAATCCCTGGTGCCCGGGCCCGGCGAGCCAGGTTCTGTTCCAGACGAACGTCGTCGGCGACCTCGAAGACGTGATCAATGGAATGACGCTGTCGGACGGCACGGGCATGGACATCGGCGCCGCTTGGGGGCTCAAGGCTTTGTCGCCCGCCTGGCGCGGCGAACTCGGCGGCGCGATGTTCACAGATCGGCCCGCCGATTTCAGCGCCGACGACACGCTCAAGGTCCTTGTCATCATGACCGATGGCGCGATTACGGAGCAGAGCCGCCCGGAAGACTTCACGCTTCTTAACACGCACACGAACCGGCCGACGAACAATGCGCCGAACATCGGCTCTGTCGGCGATCAAGGAAACAATAACAATAGCCAGACCGTCGTCGATCGCGGGGGACAGTCCGCACCCGCCACCGCAGACAACGCCGTCGGTCATTTCCGCGCGGTCTGCGAAGCGGCGGCGACCAACAATGTGGTGATCTTCACGATCGGCTTTCAAATCTCTCCCGGATCGCTCTCCGATGTTCTTCTGCAGGACTGCGCCACTCCGACGGGGGGCTATTTCCTGGTCGAGACCTTGGACATTGCAACCGCCTTTAACTCAATCGCGGCGTCGGTGAACACGCTGCGAATCGTGGGGTGACGCCATGCGGATAGGCGCTCTGATCGCCCTTAGGCGGCTTGGTCGCAACAGGGCGGGCGCGACGACGGTTGAGTTCGCCCTCGTCGCTCCTGTCTTCTTTCTGATCCTCTTTTCAATGATTGAAACCGGGGTGGTCCTGACCCGCATCTCCACCTTGGACGACGCGGTCTCGGCGTCGGCGCGGCTGATCTACACAGGTCAGGCGCCGAGCCGAGCGGCTTTGGAAGCCGAGATCTGCGATCGCGCCGCCGCGTTCGCCAATTGCGAGCAGAACATCAACATCGAGCTGACGCCCGTTTCGGATTTCGGCTTCACCCCGCCCACCGACCCAGAGTGCCGCGACGCCGGCGACGCGACCTTCGCCCCCGCGACGAGTTTCATCACTGGCGCAGGCAGCGAGATCATTTTTATGCGCGTCTGCGTGACAACGGACATTCTCACGCCCGGGCTGGGCTTCGGCCTAGCCTTGCCGAAGACCGACAATGGCCGCCTGCAGGTCATCTCGACCTTCGCCTTCATGAACGAGCCTTTCTGATGATCCGATTTCGACACATCCTTCGCGGGCTTGGGGCGGACGAAGCGGGAATAGCGAGCCTTCAGTTCGCTCTGATCGTCCCCACGTTCCTGCTCGTCTACTTCGGCGTGATCTCGACCTTCGAACTCTCGCGCGCGGATCGACAGGCGACCAATAGCGCCGTCGTCCTCGCGGATCTGACGACACGGCGCTTTGAGATGACCGACGATGCGCGGAACGGACTCTTCAATACCGCAAGCGCGCTGCTCGACCGATTTCAGGGCGACTCTTCCGCCGACTTCTCGATCACCGCGATCATCAATCCCGTCTCGGGTGGCGACGCCCCGGACGACGGCGATCCGCAGTCCGAGTATGAAGTCTTTTGGAGCACGGGCACGGCGAGTGGCGTCGCCCTCTCGACCGCCGACCTTGCGCGTTTCGACATCCCGGTGATCGACGAAGGCGAGTCCCTTATCTTGATCGAAGTCTCCGGCGTCTTTAAACCGACGATCGGCGCCGGGGTGCTCGGCTTGCCGATGGAAACCACCATTCGAACCTCGGCGATCCGAAAACCACGCTTCGTGACGGTCCTTAATTATCCCGGCTTCACCGAAGATGATTTTTCTTAGGGCCACGACCGGCGAGGCGCCGGCGGGCTTGTCTTGACCTTGCGGAGGCCCGGTACGACCCTCTTCGGAAAACAAGGGAAGGATCACGCCATGGCCATCAAGACCCCGCTTTGCGATTTCTTGAAGATCGAACACCCGATCATGCTGGCCGGCATGGGGGGCGTGGCTTACGCCGAGCTTGCGGCGGCGATGTGCGAAGCCGGCGGTTATGGCGTCCTCGGCATGGCGGGCACCAGTCCAGACTTTATCGAGGGGCAGATGGCGCGGGTGCGGGAGCTGACCGACCGTCCCTTCGGCGTCGATCTTCTCGCGGCCGACCCTGCGAGCCTCGAAGCCTCGGTCGAGGTCATCATCAAGGGCGGGGCCGACAGTTTCGTCGCGGGCCTCGGCGTGCCCCTGCCGATTATGGAAAAGCTCAAAAGCGCCGGCGTTAAAGTCATGGTCGTCGGCGGAGCGGTGAAGCACGCCGTCAAGGCCCAGGAAGCCGGTTGTGACGCAGTGATCCTTCAAGGCGGCGAGGGCGGCGGCCATACCGGGCTCGTCGGCACGATGCCGCTTGTCGCCCAGGCGGTGGAGGCCGTCGACATTCCGGTGATCGCCGCCGGCGGGATCTATGACGGTCGCGGGCTTGCTGCCGCGCTCGCGCTCGGCGCAGTCGGCGTCTGGATGGGCACGCGTTTCATCGCCTCCGAGGAGGCCCACGCGGCCCAGTCTTACAAGGAGACGATCGTCGAGGCGACAGACATCGATACGACCCGCACACGATGCTATTCCGGCAAGCCGATGCGCGTGCGCACGAACGACTACATCAAAGACTGGGAAAGCCGGCCGGACGATATTCAGCCCTTCCCCATGCAAGCCATGATTTCGGTCCGCGACGATGTGATCGGCGGGATCGGCGGGGTGACCGACGAAGCGCGGCTAGACCCCTCGAAGTCCTGTTTCGCCATGGGCCAATCAGCCGGCGGGGTGCGCGACGTGCTGCCGGTCGCCGATATCGTGGGCAATATCATGCGCGAGGCGGACGCGGCGATCGACGGACTGGCTCGATTGCGCGCGCCGGCCCATGCCTGAAGGCCTTGGGGCGGTCGATTTCGAGACGGCGTTCCGCCGGTCGATCACCCCGGCTCCGGAGGATTTCGACGAACTCGGCCACGTCAATAACACGGTCTATCTGCGCTGGGCCCAGGAGATCGCGACGACCCACTGGTACACGGTGGCGCCAAGAGCGCTGACCGACGCCTTTCTCTTCGTCGCGCTCCGGCACGAAATCGACTATCGCGACCCGATCTTACCAGGCGATTCGGTAGAGGCGCGCACCTGGCTCGGCGCGGCGCGCGGTCCCCGTTTCGACCGACATGTCGACATCCGCAAACCGGGCGCCGTGAAACCCGCTGCAAAGTCCCTCACCGTCTGGTGCATGGTCGATAAGGCGACCCGGCGGCCAAAGCGTGTCGGACAAGATATCTTGGACGCCTTCGCCGTGCCGGGGTGATCAGGTCTCGAAGTCCGATTTCGGCACAAGGTGAACGAGCGGCTCGCCGGCTAAGAACCGTCTCAGATTGTCGAGGAAAACCGCGTCTACACGCGCCTTCATAAGATCGGACTCGGCTGAATTGTGCGGCGTCATGGCGACGTTGGGATGGCTCCAGAACGGGCTATCGGCCGGCAGCGGTTCGGTCTCGAAGACATCCAAAGCCGCGAAAGCGGGACGGCCCTTCTCGAGCGCGGCGAGCAGATCCGCCTCGACCACGAGCGCGCCGCGGCCGACATTCATGAAGAGGGCGTCCTCGCGCATCGCGGCGAAGAAGGCCGCATTGGCGACCCCTTCCGTTTCGGGCGTGTGCGGCGCGGTGAGCACCGCCACATCCACCTCGCCCAGCCGTCCTATAACCGCGCCCGGCGCGAGCATCTCGTCTGCATACGCATGCGCCCCCGGCGTCCGACGCACGCCGATAACGCGGCCGCCCAAATCTCGGACGCGGCGCGCCGTCTCCCACCCGATCCGGCCAAACCCGTAGATCAGCCAGGTCGAGCCCGCGATCTCACGGCACACCCGGCGCGTCCAGTCTTTCCGCGCCCGATCCTCGCGACGCACCGCCCCGTCTCGAAAGAAATCCAAGGCCTGCCACAAGCACCATTCGGCGATCGTGTGCGCCTGTTCATGGCAGCTGGTATACGCCACCGCTTTCTTGCCGAACGCCGCCAGCATCGGATGTTCGATTCCCGCCGCGCTGGATTGAAACCATTCGAGTTGCGGCGTCGCCATCGCCATGGGCACGAAGGTTTGCATAGCGGGACTGAAGAAGACGTCGGTGTTCGCATAGACGATCCGGGGCGCAGGGGCGCCATCCAAAGGCGGGCCCCAAGCGGCGTCGACCGCCCCGTCATCGTCGACCGTAATCGGCCGGACGTCCTGATCGAACGCCTTGAGCCGATCGGCGATGCGGGCGAATGTGCGGGCATGCAGCAAAAGATCCTTCATGGGGTCGGGCTCCTTCTCGCCGCGGCTCTTGCGTCTCCCCTATCATCGGCCCAACCGCCGGCAAGGGACCAGACCTATTTGCGGGACATCGTGCGCCTCTCCGAAGTAATCGGCGCAGCCCACGCGATCCGCGTACTTTGCCGCGGTCAGGACGACCAGCACTGGCGCGGATTCATGGTCGAAATGCTTGAGCTGGAAGCCCCCGAGAACGGCTCGCTTCGACAGTCCATGGTCACGGCGTTCAACGAAGCGTACACCACGCGCCTGCGCGACCTTCGCCAGTGCGACACGGCTGCGCAAGAGGCCGAGGAAAGCCTCGCCCTTCTCGGCCAAGTGATGGCGGAAGAGCTGACCAAGTACCATTTCCCAAAGGCCGATTGACCTCGGTGTTCGCCACCTCGCCCCGCCGCGAGCTCCTGGAGGCCGCGCGGTTCACCGCAACCCATGCCGGCATGGTCATGGATGAGCCCGGATCGCTTCGCTGGCTGATCATCGGCGCGGTGCTGATGGCGCAGAATGCGTGCGTCGCAGCGCTTGAGGGCGCCGGCGCCGGCGCGGCGGCCGCGCGGCGAGCGGGTCTCTGGGAGGCCAAGCGCGCGGGCGACGCGCCGGGCCAGTTGGTCAGCCTGCTTGAATTGCTCGCCCGGGCGGCGGACCCGGGCATCGTTCCGCAGCCCCATACGCTGCCGCTGACGATCGCCGACCGGGGGGCCTTCGAACGGCTTATGGCGCTCCGGAACCAGTTTCTCCATTTGCCGCCGGGCGGCCTGGTCTTCGAGCCCTCGGAAACGCCGCCGCTGATCGACGCCGCCTGCCGGGCGGTCATGCACCTCGCCGTGGTGCAACCCACCTTTGCAGCGCCGGGTTGGGCGGCGTCGACAGGGCCGCTTGGGGCCGATCTCGCCTTCATTCGCGATGCGATGGAGTTCCTTCGGACCGTTTGAATTCCAACGGAAGTCGGGCCGAATCGCCGCCGCCCGCGGGCTTGGCGATAGTTAATTTTTAGAACACACGCCTGATCGATCCAAAATAAAAAGCGTTTGATAGGTGTGCGGATTTGAAT
>CAYYNG010000106.1:0-6466 GCA_964472435.1 uncultured Hyphomonadaceae bacterium
CGAAACCCCGACGCGATGCAATCCCAGAGACGAAAGTTCATTTACTTCGCGCCCTTGTGCGGCTAGCAGGCCACGCCATGGCCGGGCGACGATCCCGTTGAGACCAATCAAGAAGCCGCCGCGGCCACGCCGCGACCCTCTCCGCCGACCCGGTAATTGCTGTCCGATGCCGATGATCCGTCCCGAAGATCCCGCCCGCGACGCCGGGCCCATCGAGGCGCTCTATGACGCGACCTTCGGCCCCGGCCATTTCGCAAAGACCGCTGAACGCCTGCGCGAAGGCGGGACGTCGCTGCCGGCGCTGAGCCGGGTGGCGGACCGCGGTGGCGACATCGTCGGGGTGGTTCGGCTGTGGCCGATTCTTGCAGAGCTCGGCGGCCCCGCGGTTTTCGTTGGCCCCGTCGCTGTCGCCGCCGCGGCCCGCGGCCGTTTATTGGGATTGGAGCTGACGACGGCCGCCTTGGGCGGCGCCGCCGAGGCCGGTTTCGACGCTGCGCTATTGATCGGCTCCGGCGACTATTTCGGCCGGATCGGCTTTACTCCCGCCGCGCACGGCACCTTGCGGCTGCCCGGGCCCATCGACCCGCAGCGGCTATTGGTGCGGGATCTCGCGCCGGGCGGCGGCGGCCGGCTTGCGGGCCGCATCACTGTCCCTCGCGCCGCCACGCGAGCATGAGGAGGGCCATCGCAACCAACGCGGCGGCGAGGCCGGGGAGCAGGGGTTGGCTCCGCTGATCCTGCACGACGTACGCGCCCCGTTCCCGCAGTCCGAACCAGCCCCGGCCGCTGGCTTGGTCGCGCCGGCCGATCCGCCGGATTTCGGGGAGCCCGCCGCCGCTGGAAAAGGCCTCGACACCGCCGCCGGCCGGTTCGATCAAAGGTTGAAGGACGTCGCCCGTCGCCCGAAGATCACGATATTCGAGCGGGTTTGCAGGTCCGTTCAAAGCGATCGCTTCCAGACCGCCGGCCCTCGCCCGATAAAGCCCAAGATCGCTGATCGGCGCCTCTGCGCTGTACTGCCCGGGGCGGTCCTCTCTCCATTTCACGTCGCGCTCATCGCCGTCCGGTCCTTCAAGAGTGAGCTGCGGGGGGCGCTCTGCAAGGGTGCGAAGCGATAGGCGCGCCGTCTCGCCGTCGGCCTCGAGGGTCAGCCGCCGCTCCTCGAGCTCGGGCTCCCGCATCATCCAGTGAACCATCCGGCGAATCAGCTCTGAGAAAGGCCCGCCCCCTTCGTGGCCCCGCGCCCAAAGCCAAATTTGATCGGAAAGCAGCTGGCCGACCCGGCCGTTGCCAACGCGGTCGACGACCAGGAGCGGCGCCTCGTCCGGTCCCGCCAACAAAACGTCGCCGGCCTCCGCGCGCGCCTCGATAAAACGCATCCACGGCCCGAGCGCTTGGTCTTCCAGTGTTTGGGTCACGGAATGGCGAAGCCCGTCCTGGGTCAAAACGGGGCGAAATCGGCCGGTGAGGACCTTGCCGGTCGGCGCGGCGGGTAAAACCGAAGCGAGCGGGGTTCGCGCGAGGCTCGCCGGACCCGCAAACGGTTCCCCCGCCGCGATGATCAAGGCGCCGCCGTCTTCGACATACCGCGCCATATTCGCAAGGTAGGACTGGGTGACGACGCCGCGCCGCTCATACTGGTCGAAAATCACAAGGTCGAATTCACCGAGCTTCTCTTCAAACAGCTCCTCCGTGGGGAAGGGGATGAGCGCCAGCTCCTCGATTGGCGTCAGGTCGTTTTTGAAGGGCGGCCGAAGAATCGTGAAATGGACGAGATCGACCGAGGGGTCGGACTTGAGAAGGTCCCGCCACACGCGCCCGGCGGCGTTCGGCCGCCCCGTGATCAGAAGAACGCGGAGCCGGTCGCGCACGCCGGAAATAGAGGTCGAGGCGCTGTTGTTCGCCGGGGTCAGCTCCTCGCGGCCGATCGGGGTCTCGACCACGACGATATTGTCGCCCCGCTGGGCCAGCTCGACCTCGTATTCGACCGTCTTTCCCGTTGGAACGACGAGGTCGGCGAGCGGTTCGCCATTGAGAGAAAGGGACAGCGGCGCTTCATCGCTTTCCGGGTCGTCGATCCGGATCTCGATCGCTGCTTTCTCGCCGACGATGCCGAACGTCGGAGCGGAGACGATCTCGACCCGTCGATCGCCCGGGTCGCCGCCCCCGACGATGAGCGCATGGACGGGGCCCGTCGCCGACGCGGGGCCGCTCGGCCGGTCGTGAACTTGGCCGTCTGTGATGAAGATGGACCCCGCGATCCGATCTCCTGACACGTCGGCGAGGGCGCCCTCGAGCGCGCTGAACAGCTGCGAGCCAGCAGGCCCGCCCTCGGCTTCGACCACGCGAAGCTCAAGGCTCGGGTCCGCTGAGAGCTCGCCGCGCAATTGGGACAACGCCGCATCGGCTGCGGTCGAACGCCCGCCAAACGCCATGCTCTCGGACCGATCGAGGACGATCGCAGCCACCGAGGGCAGGGGCTCGCGCTCCTCTCGAACAATCGACGGATTCAAGAGCGCGGCCCCGAGCAGCGTCATCGCCCCTGCCCGTGTAAGCCAGGCGCGTCCCCGCAAAACGGCGTAGGCGATCCACGCGAGCGCCGCCGCAGCGATCAAACCGTAGAGGGCGGAGGTCGGCAGAAGAGGATCGATCGCGAGCCGCGTGACCGCGTTCACGGCGCAACCTCCGGGTCTCTCTCGTCCCCATCGCCAAGGCGTTCCAACAACGCGGGGATATGGACTTGATCCTCCTTGTAGTTGCCGGTGAGCACGTACATGACAAGGTTCACGCCGAAACGGAGCGCCATTTCGCGCTGGCGCTCGCCCCCGTCGACGGAATAGATCGCCCGGCCGATCTCGTCCGCCGCCCAGGCGGCCGCCCAATCGGCGTCGCCGACAAAGAGGCGCGAGACCCCGTCGCCGCGTCGCTCTGCGACCCCGCCCGAGCCGCTCTCAAGCCACAGCTTCCGCCCGCTATACCGCCCAGGAAAGGCGTCTATGAGATAGAAGCTCCGCGCAATCACATGGTCTTCGTCTGCGGGCCGGAGGGCCGGGGCGTCGAGCCCTTGAAGCAGCGGCTCTAAAAACGAAAAATCGGTGTCGACAGCGATCTGGTCGCCGCTCCGCGTGTCGATCACGAGGGCCCCGCCGAACCGCATGTAGGCGTTCAGCCGCGCAGCCGCCGTTTCGGACAGCGGCGCGGGCTCGTCCGGAACCGCGAAGTATATCAGCGGATAGAGTTCCAGCGGATCGTGTTCGAGGTCGATGGCGTCGGGTGCGTCGGGCTCGACCGAGGTGCGCCTGTAAAGAACGCCTGACAAGCCTTGGAGGCCGAGGCGGGCGACTTCGTCCACGTCTTTATCGCCTGTCCTCACATAGCCGAAGCGCAGCGTCAGCGCCGCCTCGATTGGTTCGTCTTGGGCGTCGGCCGCCGGCGCGGAAGCGATAGCAATCGTGGCGACGGCGCCTGCTGCGGCCGCACGACGGACAGGCAGCCGCCCTGCAAGGCCGAGGGCGACGATCAAATCGACGGCCGCAAGCGACAGCGCGGCGGCGAGCAGGGCGCCGGCGAGGGGAAACGCCCGCGCCTCCGCCTCCCCGAGAAGGGTCGCGCCCGCGGGCCAGTTCTCGATCGGGGCCGCGGCATACCCCGCCGCGGCGTTGATCGCCTTCAGCCCGGCCGGGCCGGAATAGAAGCCAGGTGGCGAGGTTTCGCTCGGGGTGACGTCGTTGAAAGCGTCGCCGGCGAGGGGCGCTGCGAGATCGCTGGGCGCAGTCAAACCGCCGAAACCGTCGAGCACGCTTTGCGGGGCGTATAGGCCGTCGACGGCTTGCGATGCGCCGCCGGTTCCAGAGGCGACGGCCCGTTTCAAGAGTTCGACGAAAACGCCGGTATAGGGGAGGTCGGACCAGTCAGGGCCGGCTGTGACGTGGAAAAGGACGATCAAGCCCGCCCCGCGCCGATCGGCCGTGATCACCGGCGAGCCGTCGGCGAGGCGGGCCCACGTCCGAGCGTCGAGTTCAGGCGAAGGGCGCGCCAAGACCTGGCGGCGCACTGCGGAGCCCTCCGGCGCCGACAGTCCGAAGAACGGCGATGCGTCTGGAAAAGGGGCGAGGGCCTGCGGCTCGTCCCATGTCAGGGCGCCGCCCAACGCCCGTGACGCCCGCCTCAGCGGCGTTGGCGTTAGGGCATCCTCTTGCGCGGCGAGCCGTGGTCCGGCGAAACGAATAAGCGCGCCGCCATTCTCCACCCAAGCCGTAAGCGCTGCGGCATCGGTTTCGGGCACCCGCCCGACATCGGTCAGGACGATCGCATCCGGCGCGGCGTCGATTAAATCAGACAATTCGCCCTCGACAAGGGTTGAGAAGGGCTCCAGGGCCCTGCGGACGTAGTGCAGATCCGATAGGAGCGGCTGGGCCGCTTCGCCGACCGACACGAGCCCGACGGTGCGCCGGCGCGCGTCGCTATCCCATAACCAAGCGGCGCCGGCGCTTCGTTGGCCGATGACGCGGAACCGATTGATCCGCGCCGCGGCGGCGGCTGGGATTTCGAACCGGGCGACGCCTTCGCGCGCGCCCTCCGCAAAGACCGCGGCGGCCGTTGCGACGGAGGTCCCGTCGGCGGACAGCGCGGAGAGGAAGGCTGATACGTCGCCGGCGGTGGAGGCGCGCGATAAGGTGAGGCGAACGCCGCCCGCCTCCTGCACCAGGCCTGTGATCGCCGCCGGCCCCTTCGGCGAGGCCGCATAGACCGTCAGGGGAGCGATTGCGGCGAGGTCTCGGGCGAGGGCCGCGCCCGTCGCATCGTCCAGACCGTCGCTCGCCCAAACGATCCGCGCCGGCGAGAGGCCCGACGTTTGGAGCCGCGCCAAAGCGTTTTTCCGATCGACGCCCCACGCGACAGGCTCGAGCGAGGCGAGGCGGCGGCCCATGTCCGAACGGTCGAACCGCTCTCCCGGATCCTGCACCGGCTCCCGCGGCGCTGTGAGAAGAAGGTGGACAGGCGTGTCGCGCCCGGTTGTTTCAAGGGTGCCGTCGAGCGCCGCGACCAAGTCGGGCCAGCGCGCGGCGGCCGTCCATCCATTGTCGAGCACGAGAAGAAGCGGTCCTTCGGCGGCGTCGGTGCGGGCGCCCGGCGCGTAGATCGGCTGAGCGAGCCCCAAAATCGCCAGCGCCGCCGCAGCCAGCCGTAAGGCGAGGATCCACCAGGGCGTCCGCGCCGGCGTCTCTTCCCGGGATTGGAGCTCGTCCAGAATCCGTAGCGAGGGGAGTTCGGCGTCTTTCGGCGTTGGCGGCGTCGCGCGCAGAAGCCACCACAAGACCGGCAATGCCGCGAGGGCCGCGAGCGCGAGCGGCGCGACGAATAGAAACGGCCCGAGCGTCATCGCACGGGCGCCCCGAGCGCTTCTATGGCGGTCCTTAAGCGGTCGGCGGCCGCTATCGCCTGGGAGTCCGTCTGATGGGTCAGGAAGGTCCAGCCGAACGTCGTTGCAAGGGTTTCCAGGGCGGCGCGCCGGGCCGCGAAAGCGGTTTGGTAGTCGTCGCGGAACGCCTCCGCGCGGCCGATGACCCGCCGCCTCTCGTCGCCGGGCCGGGCGAGCCGGACGCGGCCTTCGAAGGGAAATTGCGCTTCGGTCGGATCCTGCACTGCGAGAAGCACGCCGTCGCGGCACCGTTGCGCGATCGGGGATAGGCGATCGGCCCAAAGATCAGGCGCGTCGTAGAAATCGCTTGCAATCACAACCGCTGCGTCTTGCCGCGGCGCGGGCGGCGTTGATTCTCCAAGCGACAGAAGATCCTCCGCCATCCGATTGACCGCGCCTTTTCCAAAGCCCGGCGCCCGCCCGGCGCCAAGGACCCCGACACGCTCCCCTTCGCGCACAAGAAGCGCGGCGACGGCGAGCAGCGACGCCCTGGCGCGATCCGCCTTTGTCGGCCGATCGGACGCACCGGTCCAATCGAACCCAGGGTGGGGGTCGCACCAAAAAAGAAACGTGCGGGACGTTTCGAACTCCGTCTCCCGGACATAGAGATTGTCGCCCTTGCCCGAGCGACGCCAATCGATGCGGTCGGCGGCGTCCTCGTCGGCATAGCGGCGATATTGCCAAAATTGCTCACCGGCCCCTGCGCGGCGCCGGCCGGCCGATCCGAAGTGCGCTGCTTCAGAGGCCCGAGTTCGCGCGCTCAGGCGCGGAAGGCTGCGAGCCAGTCCGTCGGCTTCTGCAAGTAGGCGGTCGATGGGCGACATGGGTCGGCTCGCCCTAGGCCGCCGTCCGCGCGAGATCGTTAATCAAGTCCGGCAAGCTCGGCGCTGCGCCCGTTGGGTCGTAGCGCATCGCCATCCGGTGGCCGAGCGCAGGCTCCGCCAGCGCCTCGACATCCTCGATCGAGGGCGCAAGCCGCCCGCGCAGGAGCGCGCGCGCCCGCGCGGCCAGCATCAGCCCTTGGCCGGCGCGGGGGCTGGGTCC
>CAYYNG010000107.1:0-6451 GCA_964472435.1 uncultured Hyphomonadaceae bacterium
GGTATAGAACGAGCTTTACGATCACGGTGAAGGCGAGGATCGCGAGACCGAAGGAGCCGAGAAGCCCGCGAAGCCAGGTCAGCGCGGCGAAGAAGGGCTTGGTGAGAAAGTAGAGAAAGCCCCAATCTACGGCGTCGTTAAAGCGCGGAATGCCGAGATCGCTGCTATAGGCGTTCAACACCTCCAGCCGCTTAGCTCCGGCGAACAGCCGATTTTCGACGGTGATGCGTCCGCCCGCCGGCACGGCCATTTCCGCGCCTTCGGTGCGCACCTCGAGGAGCGGCTCGTCCTGGCGCGCGCGGCGGTTGAACGCGGCTGAAAATTCGAGATCCTGTTGCGGGATCAGCGCCCCCATCCAGTATTTGTCAGTGAAGCCGATCCATCCGCCCTGGTCCGAAATCGCCCGCCCCGGTATGCCTTTGCCGTCTTCAAGACCGGGATATTTGCGGAGCTTCAGACTGCCGTCCAACACGCCGATAAGGCCCTGATGGGCGATCGTGCTGTAGCCGGTTTGAGGCCCGATTATCCAACCAAAAGCGAGATCGATGAACACGTTCCGGCGATGCTCGGGCAACGGCAGAAAACTTCGATAGTCGCCATGCCGGCGGATCGACCCATAGGGCCGCAGAAGCCGCTCCTCTCCGCTGAGATTGGTCACCGTATCGGCGAAGGTAAACATGTAGTTTTCGTCGAGGGATATCCGGCGCGAAACGCGCAGGCCGTCCCGTTCGATTTCAAGCGTGACCGGGGTCTCGGGCGTCAGCCGTTCGCCCTCGACCACGCGCCAGTCGGCGTCGGCGCCCGTGATGGCCCGGCCGTCTTCGTCGAGCCAGTAGTAGGAGGCGTAGTATCCGTGACGCGCGTTCTCGGGCTGGAAAAGGCGCACCTCCTCCTCGCGCTCGACCGTCTCGAAGTGCCGGCGCAGATTGAGATCGTCGATGCGGGCGCCGGCGACGCGGATCGAACCGTCGACCCCGGGTCCGTCGAATGGAATGCGCGCCGATTGGACGAGCGCCTCGCCAACAGACGCGGCGAGGGGCGCCAACGCGATCTCGGGCTCGGCGGCGGCGGCCGGCGCGGTTTGCTCCACCGCCGCTGCGGCTTCTGCGGCCTCGCGGCGGCGGGTTTCGGGGTCGATCACCAAAACCTGGTAGGCCCAGATGAACCCCACCATCAGCACCATGGCGAGAAAGAAGTTACGCTGGTCCTCTTGTTCCATCAGGGATCCGTTCGCGGTGGAGGGGGCGCGCCGCGTCCGTCCGGCGGCTCCAAGCGGCGCGCGAGGCTTATCAGCGCGCTTTCCATATCGTCAAGCAATCGGCTCCAGCCAATGTCGGCGGTGCGCTTACGGGCGATGAAGACATAGTCGACCCCAGGGCGGCCGAGGGCGGGCAAGACGTCCGCCGCCGCATGCCGCAACCGCCGTTTCGCCCGGTTGCGGACGACGGCGTTGCCGATTTTTTTCGTCGCGGTGAAGCCCAAACCGATGGCGGGCCCCTCGTCGCCGCGACATCGAGCTTGGACGACAAGCCCAGACCGCCGCTCGGACAAACCGCCGCGCACAAAGAGGTACTGCGGCCGCGTTTTCAGCCCGCGCAGCTCTGCTGCGGGCCCCGCGGCGGGCGAGCGCGTCAGGCGGACAGCCGTTTGCGACCCTTGGCGCGGCGGCGAGCCAGAACTTGGCGGCCGGATTTCGTGGCCATGCGGGCGCGGAAGCCGTGGCGGCGGGCGCGTTTCAAACGGCTGGGCTGGAAGGTGCGTTTCATCGGGGCGCGCCTCTTATGTTCATTGAAAAACTGAAGAGCGCGGCACATACAGCGCTGGAGCTGCGCGCGTCAAGCCGCCGATCGCGCCGCGGGCGGTCTCACATCGCTTTGATCAACCGGCATGGGTCGTGAGGCGACCCCTGCTGCGCTGCGATATATGTACCCTTCAAGCAATGCCGAGGAGCATATCCATGTTGAAGAGCGTCTTGACGGGCCTCGCTTTGATGACCGCCGCAACGCCGGCTATGTTGGCGGCCGCCCAGTCGACGGCGGAAACCGTTTCGGCGGCGGTGCGGACCGCCGAGCATCAGGAGTGGACCGCTATTCTCGGGAAATACGTCAAAGAGGCCGGGGACGGTGTCAATCGGTTCGACTATGCGGCGCTCAAGGCCGACGCGGAGGACCTCGCCGCGCTTGAGGCCTATATCGCCAGCTTCGCCGAGATGGATTTCGACGCCATGACCCGCGACGAGCAATTCGCCGCCTGGGGCAATCTCTATAACGCGGTGACCGTTCAGCACATCATCGGCCGCTATCCGGTTCGGTCGATCCGCTCGGGCTACATTGTCGGTCCCTGGAAACGGGTGGACGTGGTCGCCGGCGGCCGCGAGGTGTCCCTTGACGATATCGAACACAAAATCCTCCGCGAGAATTGGGACGAGCCGCGGGTCCACTATATGGTCAATTGCGCGTCCTATGGGTGCCCGAACCTGATGCCTCGGGCCTGGGAGGCGGCGACGCTGGAAGCCGATCTCGAAGCGGCGGCCAGCGCCTATATCAATCACCCGCGCGGCGTAACCATCCGCAATAACGGCACGCTGCAGGTCTCGACCATCTATAAATGGTTCCGCGCCGATTTCGGCGGCTCCAATGACGGCGTAATCGAGCACCTCCTCAAATACGCCGAGCCGGAGCTCGCTGAGAAAATCCGCGCCAATCCGCGCATCACCAAACACGTCTACGACTGGTCGCTGAACGACGCCTAGCGGGCGGCAGCCGAAAAAGGGAACAAACAGATGAGTACCACGACAGAATCCGGGCGAGGGCCTGCGCCGACCCCCGCCAAGTCGACCCAGCCGATCTATATCCGGCTCTGGCCGATTTACATCATCGCGGCGGGCTTCGCCCTCGCCTTCTCCCAAGGCTGGCATCAATATCTCACGCTGGAGGCGCTGGCCGAAAACGCCGTGTGGCTGGACGAGATGGTTCGCAACAACCTTCTCCTCGTGCTGGGCGCCTATATCGCCGTGTATGCGGTCTCAGTCGCGTTCATGATCCCCGGCAGCGCGTTGACGATCGGCGGCGGGTTCCTCTTTCCCACCCTGGCCCTCAGCCTTGGCGGGGCGGAATTCGGCGTGCCGTTGGTCGCGACGGCGGCGACCGTCATCGGCGCCACGCTGGGCGCCTCGATCCTCTTCGCAGCGACAAAGACCTCGATCGGATCGGTGCTGCGCGATATCGCCGGGCCGTTCCTCGGCAAAATGGAGAAAGAGTTCGACCAGAACGCCCTCTCCTACATGTTCGCCCTGCGGCTTGTCCCGGCGGTGCCATTCGCCGTCGCCAACATCGCGCCGGGTCTTCTTGGCGCAAAGTATCGTGACTACTTGATCACGACATTCTTCGGCATCATTCCAGGTTCCCTCGCGTACACCTGGATCGGCTCGGCCATCAAAGACACGGTGCTTCAGGCGGCGCAGAACAATGAAAGCATCGACGTGGGCGCGCTCATCGCGCCGCTGGCCAGCAACGTTCTGCCGGCCTTCATCGCGCTGGGCTTGGTTTCACTGATCCCGATCCTCTACAAGAAAGTCTTCCAACGCACTCCAGCCGCCGAAGGAGCCGCCTCATGACCGGCGCTGCGACGACACTCACCCGCGACGCGGCCGGCGGTCCCGGAGCTGAACGACAAACCGCCGACGCGCCCAAGGCGGGCGCCGGCCCCCGCCGGAAGCTGAAAGCCGATCTCGTCGTGATCGGCGCGGGCTCGGGCGGGCTCTCCGCCGCCGCCGGCGCGGCCATGCTGGGCCTCGATGTCGTGCTCTTCGAGCGGGCGGAGATGGGCGGCGATTGCCTCAACCATGGCTGCGTGCCGTCGAAGGCCCTCCTGTCGGCCGCGAAGGCCGCCCAAAGCGCCCGCGAAGCGGAAACGTTCGGGGTCGCCGTCGGCGCGCCCCACGTCGACTGGTCGAAGGTCAAGGCCTACGTGCAAGGCGTGATCGAGACGATCGCGCCCGTCGACAGCCAGGAGCGGTTCGAGGGCTTGGGCGTGACCGTGATCCGCGAGCACGCCCGGTTTCAGGACAAGAAGACGGTCGTCTCCGACAGCGTCGAAGTCCGCGGCCGCCGCATCATCGTCGCCACCGGATCCACCGCGTTCATCCCGCCGATCCCAGGCCTTGCCGATACGCCTTACCTCACCAATGAAACCGTGTTTTCCGCGCCGGAGTTGCCCAAGCACCTCATCATCCTCGGCGGCGGGCCGATCGGGGTCGAAATGGCGCAAGCGTTCCGACGCCTCGGCTCCGAGGTGACCGTGATCGAAATGGCTCGCGCGCTCGGCCGCTCCGACGCAGCCCAAGCTGCGATCGCGCTGGATAAGCTGCGCGGCGAAGTGATCGAGATCCTCGAGGGGCGCAAGGCCGTTGAAATCTCCGGCGATACCGGCGCCATCGCAGTGAAGACGGAAGCCGAGACAGGCGAACGGACGATCCAGGGCTCGCACCTGCTCGTCGCCGTCGGCCGCCGGAATGTGCTGGACGGCCTCGACTTGGACGCCGGCGGCGTCGAGCACGACGGCAAGGGCGTCAAGACCAAGCTGAACCTGCGTTCGGCCTCGAACCCGCGCGTGTGGGCGCTCGGCGATGTCGCCGGGCGAGAGCAGTTCACCCACACCGCTGGCTACCATGCGAGCGTTTTCGTGCGGAACGCGCTCTTCAAGTCCCCATCGAAAGCCGACGGCCTGCCCGTCCCGGCGGTGACGTATATCCAGCCCGAGGTCGCGCAGGTGGGCCTGACGGAGGCCGAGGCCCGCGACGCGTTCGGCGATAAGGTGAAGACCGGCGTCTTTGCATTCCACGAGAATGACCGCGCCATCGCCGAGGGCAAGACCGCGGGCGAGTGCAAGCTGGTTATCAAGTCAGGCAAGCTGCTCGGGGCCTCGATCGTCGGCGACGGCGCCGGCGACATCGTGCAGTTGGTTTCCGTCGCCATGTCGAACGGGCTCGGCGTGAAGGCGCTGACGAACTTCATCTCCCCCTACCCGACCCGGGCTGAAGTGGTGAAGCGCGCAGCCTCGGCCTATTATTCCAGCACGCTCTTCAGTCCCTTCACAAAACGCCTCGTCGGCTTGCTGCAACGCATACCGTGACCTACATGGCGGAGGGTGCCGGCCGATACGAACACAACCGATAGGGGGGCTCCCTTGCGCGAATGGTGGCGCCGTTCGTCGAACAGCCTTTCCTTCCGGTTGTTCGCCATCACCATCGCCGTCATCCTGGTGGTTGAGCTGATCATCTTCATTCCATCAGCCACCCAGCACCGCAATCGCTGGCTGATGGAGCGGGTTCAAGCCGGGAGGATCGCAGCCCTTGCGCTTGACGCCACGCCCAGCGGCGAGGTGTCGGACCAGCTTGCGCTGGAGCTTTTAGGGCGCGCCGACGTGCTAAACGTCGCGCAATTCGGCGACGAAGGGATCCGCCAACAATTGGTCCGGGCGCCGCTGCAGATCGAGGGCGAGGTGAAGACCGTCGATCTGCGTCAACACAATTTCCTAGGCCGCACCTGGGCGACGATCGAAACCATGTTCGGACCCGCGGGGCGGAATCTGCGCATCTTGGACAATGGCTATAATACAGGGGACGACGGCGCCTGGGAGCTTGTCCAGTCGCGGGGTCAATCGGCCACCATCGAAGTGCTGGTCGAAGAGCAGCCGCTCCGCAGCGAGCTGTTCGGGTATTTGGCCCGGGTCGCCCTCCTGTCATTGATCGTATCCCTGGCGGCCGCCGGATTCGTTTTCGCCGTCATGCTGCATTTCGTCATCCGGCCGGTGCGGCGCCTCACGGCCTCGGTCGTCCAATTCCGGCAGGATCCCGGCGGGTGGACGCGGCGCCTGCAGCCGACCGCTCGACGCGACGAGATCGGCCGGGCGGAGAACGCGCTCGCCGATATGGAGATGGCGGTCTCCGACGCCTTCCGCCAACGCGAGCGGCTGGCCCTCCTCGGCGAGAGCATGGCGAAGATCAGCCACGATCTTCGTAACTCGCTCGCAACGGCGCAGCTGGTGTCGGACAGTCTCTCGAAGTCGGAGGACCCGCGCGTGCAGCGCTCGGCCCCGCGGCTCGAGCGGGCGCTTGAACGGGCCATCTCCCTCGCCCAAAAAACCCTGCAATACGGCAGAAGCGACGGACCCGCGGCCGCCATCTCCGAGGTCGAGCTGCATCAGGCCGTCGAGGAGGCGGCTTTCGAGGGGCTCGCGGGCCGGGAGGCCGTGAACTGGACGAACGAGATTCCGATCGAAGTCGTCGCCCAGGCCGACCCCGACCACCTGCATCGGATCGTCACGAACCTCATCCGGAACGCGGCCCAGGCGCTTGAACAGCACGACGCGCCCGAACGGCGTATCGGCGCCCGGTTGACAACCGAGGGCGTCGAGATCAGCGACACGGGCCCGGGCCTGCCCGAGAAGA
>CAYYNG010000108.1:0-6429 GCA_964472435.1 uncultured Hyphomonadaceae bacterium
CCCGGTTCGAGCGGTTTCGAGGCGACCGATCGCCTCGGGCCCTAACCTTGCGCCGCCAGGCCGCCCGTTGGGGCGGGGCGTGGCCGCCTGGCCCGATCGGAGACGCAGGTCGCGTGGTCGCTGAAGCGCTGCCGGGCAGGATCGCGCGACGACGGCCGGGATCCCGGGGCGACTACTCGCAGGCCGACGGCCGCGCGGTGACGGTCGCCGAAGACGACCCGCTCGGCAAGTCGGATTGGATCGTCGTCTTGGATGCGACCGGCGCCGGGGCTGCGCCGCGTGTCGTCTTGGCGGCCGCCCTAACAGAGGCGGAGGCGTTGGCGGCGAACCCGCCGGTCGCCGACGAGCTTACCTCGTTCGATGCGGACGCCGGCGAGCTGCGCGCGCGGAGGGTCAAACGCATGGGCGCGATCGTCCTCTCGGAAACCCCGGCGCCGAAACCGCGAGGGGCGGCGGCGACCGCCGCGCTGCTGGCGGCGGTGCGGGCGCAAGGCCTCGGCATCGTGCCAGGCCGCCGGGGGGCCGACGCGACGGCGGCGCGGCTTGCGCTCTTGAGGTCAGCGGGCTTCGAGGAGTTTCCCGATTGGGATGAGGCGGCGCTTGTCGAAGAAACGGTCGACGCACTGGCTCATCTGCTGGGCGATCCGCCCTCCCTGGCGCGGCCAAGCGAAGACCAGATCGCGGCCGCCCTCGTCGCGCGCCTCGCGTGGCCCGGCCCGCAGGAGATCGAGCGGCTGGCCCCGAAACGGATCGATCTGCCCTCGGGCCGGAGCGCTGCGGTCGACTACCTGTCCGACCAGGCCCCTTTGCTCTCAGCCCGGGTCCAAGATTGGTACGGCTGCGCCGAACATCCAACCATCGCCGGCGGGCGGGCGCCGCTCACGCTGGAGCTCCTCTCGCCGGCGAGCCGCCCCGTGGCCGTCACCAAAGACCTGCCCGGCTTTTGGGCGGGCGGCTATCGCGACATGGCGAAGGACATGCGCGGGCGGTATCCCAAACACGATTGGCCGGACAATCCCGCCAACGCTGCTGCGCATCCCGGTTGGACCCGCGCCCGGCGGGAGGGGCGCTAGGGGAAGAGCCGCTCCGCCAAATACGTAAACTCCAGCGCCGTGCGCTTGGCCCGCTCGGTCTGGTTCGCCGCCGCCGAGTGGCCGCCGTCGATGTTTTCGTAATAGTAGAAAGGAAGGCCAGCATCTTCGAAGAGGCGCGCCAACTTCCGCGCATGGCCGGGATGGACCCGGTCGTCCTTCGTCGAGGTGACGAAGAAGGGCGCTGGGTAAGGCTTCGCCGGATCGAAATTGTGGTAGGGCGAGATCGTCTCCAAGAAGGCCCGCTCTTCGGCGACCTCCGGCGAGCCGTATTCGTCCACCCACGACGCGCCGGCGAGGAGGAGGTGGTAGCGCAGCATGTCCAACAGCGGCACTTGGATGACGACGGCGTTCCAAAGATCGGGCCGCTGGTTGAGCATGACCCCCATCAAAAGCCCGCCGTTCGAGCCGCCCATGATGCCGAGCCGCCGGGGCGAGGTGAGCCCGCGCGCGATGAGGTCTTCGGCGATGGCGATGAAATCGTCATAGACGATCTGCCGCTCGGTCTTGAGGCCGGCTTGGTGCCAGGCCGGGCCGAACTCTCCGCCGCCGCGGATATTGGCGAGCACATAGGCTCCGCCCTCCTCAAGCCAAAGCTTGCCGATTATCGGCGAATAGCTCGGGTTGAGAGAAATCTGAAAGCCGCCATAGCCATAGAGCAGCGTCGGCGTCTCGCCGGTCAGCTCCGTGTCGGCCCGCCGCACGACGAAATAGGGAACCTGCGTCCCATCGCTCGACGCAGCTTCAAATTGTTCGACGACCAGGCCATCGGCCTCGAATTTCGCCGGCGCGCGCTTTAGGCTCGCCGTCCCACCAGTCGCGGTCTCATGGGCGAAGAGCGTATCCGGGGTGAGGAAGCCCTCATAGTTCAAAAAGACGGTGGGTTCTTTAGGGTCCGCGAAAACGACGCCGGCCCGCCCCGAGGGCGGCAGGCCGAGCGCCTCGGTTCGCCAGCCCGCGTCGCCCCGCGCCAACCGAAGGATTTTGCCTGCCACGTTGTCGTTGATTGAAATCAGTGTGCCGCCCTGGGTGATCGAGACGCCATTGATCGCCTGGCGGTCGCCGGGCCGGAAAACGAGTTCGACGGGCGGGAGCTGATAGGTGTCGAGAAAAGCTTCGAGATCGAAGGCCACCAAATCGCCGGAGCGGAAGGTCTCATCCTGTCCCTGGGGTGTCCAATCCTGCTGCAGGGAGACAAGCACCTGGCCTTGATAGACCCCGCTCGGGTTCGATTTGGGCGGGATCGGCCATTTCACCGGGCCGCCGCCGTCTTGGGGGAAGTGCCAATATGTCGAGGTGAAGAAGGTGTTGGCCTGCACAGCGCCGAGGAACAGCCGGCCGTCGTCGGCCTCGATCGCCATCGGCCAGACGCCGACATCGTCCGGCTCGCCGAGCAGCACGGTTTGCGCCTCATTCAGCGCTTGGCCGCGGATCCAACGCTTGACGATATAGGGGTACCCGGAGGTCGTGAGGGTCGAGCCGTCGCCGTTCCAGTCGGTGGAGATCAAGAGCGCGTCGTGGCTCGCCCAAACCGCCCCTTGCTTGGCCTCCGGCGTTTCGAATCCGCCGGGCACGAAGGCGCCCGCCGCAATGTCGTATTCCCGCTGCACCACAGCGTCCTTGCCGCCGTCGGAAAGGGACACGAGGCAGGACGTCCGCGGGTCGCCGCCGGTATAATGGCAGTTTGCGCCTTTAAAGACCCAATTGGCGTCCTCGGCCTCAGCGAGAGCGTCGACATCCAGCACCGTCTCCCAATCCGGGGCTTCGGCGCGATAGCTGTCAAGCGACGTGCGCCGCCAGATCCCGCGCACATGCGCGTCGTCTTGCCAGAAATTAAAAACCTCGCCGCGGCGAACGGCGCCGTAAGGAATGCGATCGTCGGAGGTGACGATCTTCAGCGCTTCGGCTTCGAACCGGTCATACCGGGGGTCGGCCCGCAAATGGTCGAGAGTGCGAGCGTTGTTGCCACGAACCCAGTCGAGCGCCGCCTCGCCTTCCACCTCTTCGAGCCAGAGATAAGGGTCCTCGAATTGGTCGGCCACGGCCTCAGGCTCCTCGGCGGTCGCAGCTGCGCCGAGCGCGAACAGCCCGGCCGTAATCAAAATGCGCACAGTGGCTCCTCTCGGTCATCCGATAAACCATCCAGGGTTACCCGCCGCTCGATCTACGGCGCAAGAAGACATAAGCCTGGGGCGCCGTGGTGTGAAAGGGCCTCTCGCATGTTCAACATCCTCATCCTCTGCACGGGCAACTCCGCCCGCTCGATCATCGGCGAGGCGCTATTGAACGCCCATGCCGGCGATGGCCTGCGCGGCTATTCGGCGGGCTCGACGCCGAAGGGCGCCCCGCACCCCGGCGCGATCGCCGTGCTCACGGCGAACGGCCACGACGTCTCCAAGGCGTTCTCGAAAAGCTGGGGCGTTTTCGCCGAACCGGGCGCGCCGGCGATGGGCGCTGTCATAACGGTGTGCGACAACGCCGCGGGCGAGGTCTGCCCCGTCTGGCCCGGCCGTCCGGCGACGGCGCATTGGGGGCTGCCGGACCCCGCGGCGGTCGACGATCCCGCCGCGCAGGCGGCCGCCTTCGAGGCGACCTACGCCGCCCTCAAGGCGCGGATTCAGGCCGCCGCGGCGCTCCCCCTCGCCGAGATGACGCCCGAGGCGCGGGCCGAGGCCCTGCAGGCGATCCACGACCGGCTGGCCTAATCTGTGGTAAGGGCCGCCACAGCGCGCCAGACGATCTCGCCGCCGACCACCGTCATAACGGGCTGGGCATCGAGGATTTCGGGCGCCGGAACCGTCATCAGATCCCGGTCCCAAACCGAAAAATCGGCGAGCTTGCCCGGTTCGATCGTGCCGAGATCATCTTCCATAAAGGCCGCATAGGCCGGCCAGACGGTGAACATCCGAAGGGCGTCCTCCCGATCCACGGCCATTTCGGGGCGCCAGCCCTCGCCTTGCTCGCCCTCCAGGTCGGCCCGGGCGACCGCTGCGTAGAACTCGATCACGGGGGAGCCGACCTCGACCGGCGCATCGGAGCCGCCGGCGATGACGCCCCCCGCCTCGATGATCCCGCGCCAAGCATAGGCGCCGACAAGGCGTTCCTGACCGAGCCGGTCGGCGGCGAATTTCAAGTCGCTGATGGCGTGGGAGGGTTGCATGGAGGCGATCACGCCGAGATCGGAGAACCGGCCCATGTCCCCGGGCCGGACGATCTGGGCGTGCTCGATCCGCCAGCGCGGGTCGCCGCCTGGAAGAAGCCGGAAGGTCGCTTCGATCCAATTGAGCGCGTCGGCGTTCGCCTTGTCGCCAATGGCGTGGATGGCGAGCTGCACCCCGTCGACCTTCGCCCGCTCCATCAGCTCGCGGGTTTCAAGCTCCCCGCGGAGCGCTAGGCCGGACGTTTCGGGCTGGTCGGCATAGGGCTTGAAGAGCAGCGCGCCGCGGGAGCCGAGGGCGCCGTCCATATAGATTTTCACCGCCCGATTGGTGATCGTGTCGGTTTCATGCGCCCGCCCCGCAGCGATTTCGTAGCCCGCTTCGTCGAAGGCGTTATAGATCCGGATCGGCAGGCGGCCCTCGAGGTCGAGCCGCTCCATAAGCGCCGCTTGGGCGGGGGCGACCGACATATTGTGCATCGCCGTCCAACCGCGCGCGGCGTAGACCTCGGCCCCCGTTGCAAGCGCGGCGGCGAGTTCGGGCTCGCCGGGCGCGGTCGCAAGGCGGGTGACAAGGGCCATGGCGTTATCCACCAATATGCCCGTCGCCGCGCCATTTTCATCCCGCTCGATGCGGCCGCCGTCGGGGTCGGGCGTCTCCGCGTCGATCCCCGCTGCTGTCAGGGCGGCGGTGTTGGCGACCAAGGCATGGCCGTCCGCCCGGATCAGAATGACCGGGTTTTCGTCGGCGGCGATGTCGAGATCGGCCGCCAGCGGCATGCGCCCCTCCGGCCAACCCGTTTCGATCCAACCGCGTCCGGTCAGCGCAGCCCCCGGCTCGAGGCGCGAGACCTCCGCGGCCACCCGTGCGACGAGGTCGGCCACCGATATCGCACCGGAGAGGTCCAGCGTCAGCTCCCGCTGACCGACGCCCAAGAGGTGGGCGTGGCTGTCGACAAAGCCCGGGAAAAGGGTTGCGCCTTTAAGGTCGATTTGGGCCATGCCGTCCCCGCCATATTCGGCGAGCAGCGCTTGGGTGTCCCCGGTCGCCAGCACGCGGCCTTCGCGGCTCACCACGACCGCTTGCACGACCGCGTCTATTTCGGGGTGGGTGCGGATCGTTCCGCCCATGAAGATGGTCGCCGGATCGGTGGGTTTCGGGACTGGCGGCGGGGCTGGGTCTTCAAAACGGTCACAGCCTGCGAGGGCCAACGCCGCAACAATCGCGCCTACAAATCGCATCATCAGTCCCCCCTTGCGCTGTCGCGCGCGGGTGGAGCCTATCCTGCACGCTCTAGAGCGCAAGCGTGGTGGATAGGGCGCCCTAAGCCGCCGCCCGGACGCGCCGACTAGGCTTCGGCTGGCGCTTCGGCGGCTTTCTTCTCGATGTTGCGCTTGATCTTCGCAGCGCGTTCAGACAGCTGATCCGGCTTTGCCCGGGCGAGAAACGGATCAAGGCCGCCGAGCTTGTCGACAGTCCGCAGGGCTTTCGCCGCAATTCGGAGGCGGAAAGACTGATCCAGGATCTCGGACCGCAGGGTCACATCGACGAGATTCGGCAGGAACCGCCGCTTGGTCTTGACCTGGGAGTGACTGACCCGATGCCCGGTCATCGGCTTGACGCCCGTCAATTCGCATTGCCGCGACATGGTTTCGCCCGCTTCTATCCGCTGGTTTGAAAACGAAAGCGGGGCACTACACCCCGGCGTGCCCGCCGTCAACCGCCCCCGCCCAGCCCTTTAAAGAACGTGCGATAGAGCGGGGCCGCCGACGCCGCCTTCAGGCCGAAATCCACTCGAACCCCGGCCGATCGCAACCTCTCAAGGCCCCCGGCGCCCTGGGGGTGGCGGTCCGCCGTCGCGCAGACGACCCGGGCGACGCCCGCCTCGATCAACAGATCGGCGCAGCTTGGATCGCCGTTCGAGCGTTCGCGGCAGGGCTCCAACGTCACATAGGCCGAGCCGCCCTTGGCTCTGACGCCGGCCAGCCGCAGCGCCGTTTCTTCGGCGTGGGGGCGGCCGCCGTCGGCCGTCGCGCCCTCGCCGATCACCAGCCCGTCGGCGGACACGATCACGCAGCCGACCGAGGGATTGTCCCCGGTTCGTCCCAATTGGGCGGCCGCCAGCATGAGCGCGCGACCCATGCGCCGCCGATCATTGCGGCGGCTCATGGGATGTCCGG
>CAYYNG010000109.1:0-6421 GCA_964472435.1 uncultured Hyphomonadaceae bacterium
GGGCCACGAACACGCGGTGATCGTCACCCAGGGCACCGGCATCGGTGGCGGGCTGATCGTCAACAACGGCCTGCTCCGGGGGGCGAACGGGTTCGCCGGTGAGCCGGGGCACATGCTGATCGACCGGTTCGGACCGTTGCCGGACGAAGCGCGTCAATTGTTGGATGTCGCAGCCATCAAGGCGCAATGCAAGCGACTTGGGATCGACAAGCTCGATGTCGGGCCGAAGGGGGCGGTGTTCGCCTTCAGGTCGGACACCCCGCTCGAGCCGGCGGTGATGATGCAGTTCGTACAGGCGCGGCCGAACAGGCTGAAGCTTCGGCCGGACTCCAAACTCAGCTTTTCAGGGACGTGGCCGGCCGGCGATGCGCGCCTTCGCGCGGTCTCGGGACTGCTATCGGAGCTTGTCGAAATGCTGGACGGAGGCGCCCCCTAAGCGGCAAGAATACGGGAATAGGGACCGGCCATGGCCGCCGAAATCAAGGCGTCCGCCGTATGGTAGGCGCGTCGCTCCACCACCCGCCATTGAATCGACACCCCGTCAGGCAGCACCGCGCCGCCGGCCTGGGCGACCCGCGCCGCCATCTTCGCCGCTGCGGAATAGGGCGTGTTCCGCAGCGTGACGGCCAGCGTCGTCCAGTCATAGCGCGCGCCGCAATCGGTTTGGCGAAGCGTCCCGCCGACAATGCCTGCGAGACGGGGCAGGGTGTCGCGCGCCGCGTCCGCGTCCCTTACCTCTGATCGAAGACGGAGCGCCAAGAGGCTGAGCGGTTGGGCGGACTGATCGCAGGCGAGGAGCTGGCGGCCGAGGTGGGCTTCAAAGAAGCGGCGGGTGAACCATCCGGTCGCACGATCGTGGATCGCGGGATCTTGGGCGTCGCCCGCCTGCGAGGGGCGGGTGGAGGCGTAGCGATAGGCGAGCACGGCGATTCGATTGGCCGTCATAGCGACGGTTTCTGATGCGTCGAGGATTTCGGTCGCCGCGCCGAGGGTCTTCTGCTCCCTGTCGGTCAGTTCCGCGGGGCGTCGCAGGCAGGCGAGGATCGGCAGTCCGACCATGGCCGGGTTGTCGTCGCAGAGCTCGATGAGACGCATGGCCTCGCTCGCAGACGCGGAGACGTCGATCAGGAGGGCCGAGAACCGCGACTGCGCCAAATAGTCAAGCGCCGTGTGCGCGCTGAGCGCCGCGGTGACTGTGACGGCCTCGGCGTGGAGCGCGGCCTGAAGTTCAAGAAAGAAAGGGGACCCGTCGCCGAGATAGAGAAGCTTCGGCGGCGGCGGATTGACGCCGTCCCGTGGTTTGAAGCCGAGTTGGCGCAGCGTTTCGTTCCGCAGCTGGATTTCGTCTTGCAAAAGCGTCCGTCGCCGCAGGGATGCAAGGCGGCTCGGCACGCTTGGGATTTCGACATCATGGCGTAGGATGATCGCACCCGCAGGCGGGAGCGTCGCCGAGGGGCGGCGGAGCACCACGATGGGCCGGGCGTCGCCCGCCGCCGCAAGCCGCTCAAGCGCGGGGAAAAGGTCCGGAGGCGCTGACTGGGTGTCCACGAAGATCGGTTCGGCGCCCGACAGCCCGCCATCCATCGCATAGGGCCGCATGCCGGCCGCGCGCAGCCGGGACATGATCATGTCCAGGCGCGGGCTGGCCGCAGCGACCATGATCGGCGGATCCATGAAGGCGAGATCAGTCATCAAACGGACGGCTCCGGGCATCGTTGATCTTTCAATTGACACTGCGGGTCTTAATGTCGCGTTGAACCCAACGGGAATTTCCCGACGAAGAATAAAAAGAGGAGCGAAATCATGGCCCAAGGTCCCCTAGCAGGTGTGCGTGTCGTCGAATTCGCAGGCATCGGCCCCGGCCCGTTCTGCGGCATGCTGCTCTCCGACCTCGGCGCCGACGTGGTGCGAATCGATCGGGGCGCAGGCGGCGCGGGCCGTCCGGCGGACGTCGTCGGCCGCGGGCGACGCTCGATCGGATTGAACCTGAAAGACGCAGGCGATGTTGAAACAGCGCTACGCCTGATTGAGCGCGCCGACGGTCTGATCGAGGGGTTTCGACCTGGCGTAATGGAGCGTCTGGGGCTGGGGCCGGATGTGGCGCTCGCCCGCAACCCGAAGCTCGTCTACGGACGGATGACGGGCTGGGGGCAGACCGGGCCGCTCGCCCACGCCGCCGGCCATGATCTCAATTATATTGCTCTGACCGGCGCTCTGCACGCCATGGGCCGCGCCGGCGAGCGGCCGACGCCGCCGCTCAATCTCATCGGGGACTATGGCGGCGGCGCGCTTTACCTGGCCTTCGGATTGCTCGCAGGCATTATCCACGCGCGCGCGCGTGGCGAAGGACAAGTGGTGGATTGCGCCATGACCGACGGCGCGGCTTCGCTGGCGGCCATGTTCTTCGGCATGCGGGCGTCGGGCCTTTGGACCGACGAGCGCGAGGCCAACCTTCTCGACGGCGGCGCGCACTTCTACGACACCTACGAATGCGCTGATGGAAAGTGGATCTCGATCGGTTCGATCGAGCCGCAATTCTACGCGCTGTTGCTTGAAAAAACCGGCCTTTCCGATCCCGCGTTTCAGGCGCAAATGGACCGCGCAAGCTGGCCGGACCTCAAAGCCAAGCTGATGGATGTGATTAAAACCAAGACACGGGATGAGTGGTGCGAGATTATGGAAGGCACAGACGTTTGCTTCGCGCCCGTTCTTTCCATGGCGGAGGCCCCAAGCCACCCCCATAACGCCGCCCGCGGCACGTTTGTGGAGCGTGACGGCGTCGTCCAGCCGGCGCCTGCGCCCCGCTTCTCAAAAACGCCAGGCGCGATCCAGGGGCCGCCGCCGGGCCCAGGCGAGCATAGCGACGGCGTACAGTCTGACTGGGGCGTTGAGCGGCCATGAGCGCGCTGCCGGGAACAACGGGGCGTCGACGCGTCTACCTCATGCGCCACGGCTTTGTGGACTACACGTCGAAGAAGGTGCGCGAGTCCCAGGATCCGTCCCAAGCCTATCTCACCGAGCGCGGGCGGGAGGAGGCGGCGGCGGCCGGCGCCGCGCTGGCGGATGTCCATTTCGACTTGGCGCTCTGCTCAGGCCTGGCGCGAACCCGCGAGACGGCCGAAATCGTTCTTTCCGCGCATCCCTACGATCTAGAGCTTGAAGACGAACCGCGGCTGGCCGAGCTCCGGTCGGGCCACTACATCGATTTTCAAAGCGCCGAGCAGCTTGCCGCGACGATGACCTTCCAATTCGAGTCCGCCGGCGATCCGGAAGCGACCTTCCTAGAGGGGGGAGAGCGGTTTTCGGACGCTATGGACCGCATCACCGACGGGGTGACCGACCTCTTACAGCGTCCGAACTGGCACACCGCCCTCATCGTGGCCCACGAAGTGGTGAACCGGCTGCTCCTCGCTTGGGCGATCGGCGCGCCCCTCGGCGCAAGCGCGGGGTTCGAACAGGACACAGGCTGCATCAACATTATCGATTTCGATCTGACCCCTGCGGAAGAGGGCGTCGGCACCCAAATCGAGCGCGCGCTCATCAAAGCCGTTAATCTAACGCCCGCGAATTATCTGAAAAACGGCATGAATCTCAGAAGCTTAGAAGCGATCTTCACACTCCCTTCACAGTAGGGCTGGATGCGCGGGCGAAGGTGAACGAAAAATAACAGTCGACGCACGACTCGTTCAGGTCCGTTTCGTTAATGTCCGCTTTGTCAGATCGGGGCCGGCCGGCGATCGCCAGCAGATCTCGATCAGACGTCCTTCTTGCTTAACTCGGCCGGCGCCCCGCCGGCCTTTTTTCTGTCCGCTGAAAAATCGCAGGCGTTCGCGACGGGTTTTCGGGCCGTGCGCGTTCAACGCTTCGAGGTGGATGATAAAAGGATGAAATCGATGAAGATGAAGCTCTTTGCGACCGTGGTCGCGGCCGGCGCTCTCGCCGCAACGGCTCTCGCCCAGCCCCATGGTTCGGACATCAGTCACATGGACGGTGACGGGGACGGAGCCATCACCCGGGCGGAGGCTGAGGCGCACCGCGCCGCACGCTTTGCAGAGATCGACGCCGACGGCGACGGGCTGGTATCGCTAGACGACTTCGCTGCCGTACACGAGGCGGAACAAGACGAGCGGCGCCGCGGCCGACACGGACGAATGCTGGAGCGGTTGGACGCCGACGGAGACGGCTTGATCAGTCAAGCGGAGTTCGAAGCGGCCCCGATGCGGTTGTTCGACCGCGCCGATTCGAATGGCGACGACGTGATCACGGAGGATGAAGTCGAGGCGATGAGAGAGGGGCGCCGCCGCGGGTCGGGTCCGGACCGCTAGGCGGGCCGCGCGCGGGCCGAGGATCGGCGGCTCCCCCTCCGCCTTACATCCTCGGCCTGCGTCGACTAATCCTGGCGCGTGACGCTCAAACCGGAAGCCGACGAGATCGTACGCGCCGCCGCCGGCGACCAGCGCGCGCTCGCGGCGTTGATCGACCGACACTCGCCACGGGTCTACGCCCTGGCGAAACGCATGCTGACGGACGCCGAAGAAGCTGAAGACGTGACACAAGAGGTTTTTCTCCGCGCCTGGCGCGCATTGCCCCGCTGGGAGCCGAGGGCCCGCCTATCGACTTGGCTTCATAGGGTCGGCCTCAATCTCTGCTATGACCGTCTACGCCGTCGGCGCGAGCAGGCGATGTCCGAGCCGCCTGAGCAGATCGACCCCGGGCTCCGGCCTGATCAAGCCATGATGGAAGTTCAGCGCCAGGCGCGTGTGGGGGCAGCGATCGATGGGCTTCCAGCGCGTCAAAAGGCGGCGATTACGCTGTGTGCGATCGAGGGGCGCAGCAATATCGAAGCCGCCGAGATCATGGACATCAGCGTCGAGGCGCTGGAAAGTCTGTTGGCGCGGGCTCGCAGGGGTCTCCGAACGACACTGGCGGACGCGCGCGAGGACGAGCTATGAAGACGACGCCCATCTCCATTGATCGGCTGGGAACGCTGATCGCAGCTTATGGCGCGGATCCCGCGGGTTGGCCGGAGGACGAGCGGGCGGGGGCCGAGGCGGCCCTGCAGACGGCGCCTCCGGAAATCGCCAAACAGTTGGCCGAGGCGCGGGCGCTGGACGCGCTGCTTGAGACCATCGAGCCGATTGCCCCGCCAGCCGACCTCGGCGCACGAATCCTAAGCTCTGCGCCGGCGCCGCGGAGACGCCTTGCCGACCGCTTCAGCGATTTGGTGTTTCCCTATGGACGGCGATGGCCCGCCGCCTCGGCGTTTGCGAGCCTCTTGGTTGGGGTGGCTGCCGGCTATTCGACCGCTTACGCTGAAAGCGTCGACAAGGAGGTGGCGGCTGTCCTTGGCGCGGCGTTCAGCGACGATGCTTGGGCCGACGACCTTTTTAGCATGGCGGGCGAATGAGCAACGCGTCGAAACCCAGGCCGCCGATCGGGTTGATCGTATCGCTAGCGGTCAATGCGCTCTTGGTTGGATTGATTCTCGGTGCGATCGGCGGCCGCGGCGATGCGCCCACCCACTCCTCCCGCGGTCCAGCTGAAATCCGCTTTGCGCGCGACTTGGTTCAGAACGCCCGTCCGCGCGATCGCCGAGCCATTCGCCGGTCGTTACGGGACGCCTGGCGGGATGCTGCGCCGTTGCGAAGCGACGTGCGGTCGGCGCGCGCGCGATTACAGACGGAGATCGCCGCAGACCCTTATGACGTCGCCGCCGTCGAAGCGGCGTTCGCCGAACTTCGAGCGGCCGAGGACGCCTTGCGCGCCAGCATCCACCAAGTCGTTGCAGCCGAACTTCAGCGCGTCCCCGCTGACCGGCGAATGGAAGCGATGGACGGGGAACGTCGAGGCGGTCCGCAACGAGATCGCCGCTGAGACGGGTAAACGGGGGCTCAGGCGTTCGGCCTATCGGCATGCAAGAAACGCGATGATGTTGCGCCGGCTCTCGGGTTTACCGACGCCGGCCGTCTCAACCGCGGTTTCCAACGCCGCCGGGTCATCGGCCGGGGCTGGGAACGCCGCTCGCGCGACCATCTAATCAAAGTCCGCCGGCACGAGGAGGTCGGATGTCCCTTCGACCGCCGATGGGCGGATCGCCGGCTCGATCTCAGCCATTTCGTCGGACATCGACGCCGGCAAAACGGCCGCATGTTCCGATGCGTCCATTTCCCTTCAGCGCGCGTTCGCGCCTTGATCGCGGTTCAGGACTGGATAGGCGTAGGTATAGATCCAATCGGTCGCTTGCGCGGGGATATGGCAGCCGAGGCAATCGCTCCGGAAATCGGTCGCCACCTGAACGCCGGGGGTTTCGGCGTTGAAGAGCGCCAAGGCCCACCCCTCGCCCCAGAGCGGGTTGCCGGGGAACCGTCCCTCGGTGTCCTTCACCATGACGAACCAGACTTCGGGATCGGTCGCCCAGTGC